>CAMFPD010000088.1 GCA_945971355.1 uncultured Lachnobacterium sp. | reverse complement strand
GTTGCACTTGGCCTTGGCAGTGTGTATGCACTTCAGGTGTTTCTCACTATAGGAGGAGTAATTAAGTTCATTCCTTCAACAGGAGTTACCTTACCACTTGTAAGCTATGGTGGCAGTTCACTGTTAGCCACCATGATTATTTTTGGAATAGTTCAGGCATTGTACATTATGCAGTCAAAAACACAGGAAGGAGCTTCTTTAGATGGCTCAAAAAAACAAAAAGAAAATCTCAAAAAATAAAGAATACTCAATAGTAACATATTTTTTCTTTTTCATTTTTCTTGCTTTAATATTATATTTTATATACTTTCAGGTTATAAGAAGCGAGGAATTTATTAACAGTCCCTACAACTCATTACAAGATTTATTTTCAGAGTATATAGTAAGAGGTGATATTGTTTCGGCAGATGGTCATATTCTTGCTGAAACCAAAGTTGACGAAGCTGGAAATGAGACAAGGAACTACCCTGGTGGGCGAACATTTGCACATGCTGTAGGTTTTTCTACTAATGGCAAGGCTGGACTGGAGAATCAGTGCAATTTTAATTTGCTTCGTTCCCATGAATTTTTTGTAAAACAAATTATTAACAATATCACTGGGGAAAAAAGCATGGGCGATACTGTTGTGACAAATCTCAATTACGATTTGCAGAATATTGCTTATGAAGCTCTTGGCAGCTATGATGGAGCGGTAATCGTAATGGAACCAGCCACTGGAAAAATTCTTACAATGGTCTCAAAACCAGATTATAATCCAAATACTATTGTTGAAGACTGGGAGACAATTAACAGCGAAGGCAGTACAAGCTTATTTAATAGAGCAACACAAGGGCAGTATGCTCCGGGTTCAACCTTCAAGATATTCACAGCATTAGAGTATTATAGAGAGCATCCTACAGATTATAATACTTATTTATATAATTGTACTGGTACTATAACTCAAGATAATTCTAAAATAAGCTGTTATAAAGGAGAGGTTCACGGCGAAGTAAGCTTTGAAGAGTCATTTGCTGAATCTTGCAATACATCCTTTTCCAATATTGGATTATCAATAGATAATGATGCATTAAATTCTTTGTGCAATTCAATGCTTTTTAACACCAGCCTGCCAATAGCTTTTGAATCTTCAAAGAGTAAATTTTCACTCTCAGCAGATGATTCGGCTGCCATGACTATGGAAACCTGTATTGGTCAGGGAAAAACTATGGTTTCGCCACTTCATATGCTATTAGTTACCAGTGCAATCTGTAATGATGGAGTTTTAATGAGACCATATATGGTTGATCATACTGAAAATATTGACGGTATAGTAGTTGACAGCAATGAACCTTCAAAGTATTCAACCTTACTTACCCAGGAGGAATCAGATATGTTGGAAGGTCTTATGTCTGCCGCTGTATCATATGGTACTTGCAGTAAATTAAATGGACAGTCCTATACCGCATTTGGAAAAACGGGCACAGCTGAAGTATCAGATACTACTGATAAAACCAATGCCTGGTTTGTTGGATATGCAAAAAAGGAAGGTTACAATGATTTGGCAATTGCTGTAGTTGTAGAGGATTCCGGTGCAGGAAGTACCTATGCCGTTCCAATAGCAAAAAAAGTGTTTGATAAATATTTCAACTAGTATATATATTCAATTTATTGCATAAGCAGACAAATTAGAGTATACTAAATCCAGTTAGTCAAACCACACTATTAGGAGGAATTGCAATGATTGAAGCAACAAGCTGTGGCGGTGTGGTAATTTTTCGAGGTAAGATTTTACTCTTATATAAAAATTATCGAAACAAGTATGAAGGCTGGGTGCTCCCAAAAGGAACTGTGGAAGAGGGAGAAGAGTACAAAGACACTGCTATCCGAGAGGTAAAAGAAGAAACCGGTGCAAAGGCAACCATAATACAGTACATTGGAAAAAGCAATTATACATTCAATGTCCCGGATGATACAGTTGAGAAGACTGTACATTGGTATCTTATGATGGGTGAGAGCTATTACAGCAAGCCCCAAAGAGAAGAATACTTTATGGACTCTGGTTTTTATAAATTCCATGAGGCTTATCATCTTCTCAAGTTTTCAAACGAAAAACAAATTCTTGAAAAGGCATATAATGAATACCTTGATTTAAAAAAGAGTAACCTATGGGGGAATCACAAATATTTCTAAAGCAGTTTAATAAAAACTGCTTTTTTGAGGTTTATTAATGAAGTGGTATAAAAATTTATACGTAGGGGAATCTATTGAACACAAGCAGAAAAAAATAATATGGAAAATAAAACATAATGCCGGGTTGCTTAATACCTATGTTATTGCATTTGCGTCCAACAATCAAAATATCTTGGATATTATTCCAACAACTAACCTTATGCAAAAGGCATATCCCAAAAAGGAGCTTATGATTATAGGAATAGCAGGTGATTACGAAGAAGCATTGGAACTTACTAGGAGAATAATTGATGATACTTATACAAATACTGGAAAAGTAGATGTATATAATTATCTAAAAAACTTGGAGGTTACGAATTAAGTGATTATTTTAAATATTTTAAAAATTATCGGAATAATTCTTGCTTCCATATTAGGTATTTTGTTACTTATGATTTTAGTGGTACTTTTTTGTCCTATACGGTACCATGTGTTTGGAACAGAATGTTATAACAATGAGGGGAATCATAGTAATATAATAGTTAAAGTCAGCTGGCTATTACACCTGATTGGCTTAGACGTATCAATCAACTCAAATATTTCCGTATATTTGCGTGTTCTTTTTTTCAAAAAGAAACTAGATGGCAAAAAAAATGCCGATATAGAAAAATCAGCTACAAATGATTCTGGAACAGATGCATCTAAAAACAGTGAAATAGTAAATAACGAATATACTGATGAAGAAAACGTCTATTCTAAAAATATTAATAACATAAATAATACAGATAATTCAGATGATTCAGATGATTCAAATGATTCAGATAATACGGAATGTATTGATAATAATGAAGATGTTTCTAAAAAACAAACAAAATCCCCAAAAGAAAAATTGTTAAAGCTGAAAGAAATCATTCAAAAGGTTAAGGATATAATAAATAACCCTATATACAAGGAAGCTATTATAAAAATCAAGAACGAGCTAATTAATCTTCTTAAAGCAATTATTCCTTACAAACTTTTTTTAAAAGCTAGATTTTCAACAGGAAGTCCTGATACAACAGGCATTGCATTGGGTATACTTGCAATGTTTCCTATTGGGTATCAAAATAGATGGAAGATAGAACCAGACTTTGAGAGTGATAATGCATTTATTGACAGCTCCTTTGATATAAAGGGGAAAATATATTTCTATAAGGTATTAGCAATAGCAATTCGATTACTTATTGATAAGAATTGTCGCAAATTATATAATGATATAAGAAGATAGAGGAGGAAATGATGTATGTCAGAAAACAATTTTAACAACACAGTAGAGTCATTATTTAAAGGAATGGATAGCTTCATCACAACAAAGACCGTGGTTGGAGATGCAATAACGATTGGAGATACAATAATTCTTCCTTTAGTAGATGTATCATTTGGTGTTGCAGCTGGAGCCTTTTCAGAGGAAAAGAAAAACAATGGAGCCGGTGGTATGGGTGGAAAAATTCAGCCAAGTGCAGTTCTAGTTATCCAGAATGGTCAAACTAAGCTTGTAAATGTTAAAAATCAGGATAGCATGACAAAGATTCTTGATATGGTTCCTGATTTGGTAAATAAATTTACTAAAAATGATGACGAAACAAAGACAGACGATATTATAATAGATGATATTGTTGAAGAAGAGTAAAGATATAATAAAGCCGCAAGCATTTGCTTGCGGCTTTTTATTGATAATTAAAAGACTAAGCTCTCTCAACTTTGCCAGATCTTAAACAAGAAGTACAAACGTATAATTTCTGTGGTACTCCGTTAACCTTGCATGAAACTTTCTTAATGTTTGATTTCCAAACATGATTAGATCTTCTATGAGAATGACTTACGTTGTTTCCGTAATGAACGCCTTTTTCACAAATTGCACATTTTGCCATATTATTGCACCTCCTTGCATTTCATTAAGCTCAAAATATAAAATATGAGCTCACAACACAATGTATTCTATCAGATTAGAAATCATAATGCAAGGATAAAATATAAAAATATTTGCTTTTTAGATAAAAATGGGTATAATAACATTATCTACGTCACAATATGTTGGAGGTATTTAATTATGAAGGGACAAATGGATACCCAGTTAGGACAGATTTTAATTGATGCAGACGTTATTTCAACATACGCAGGCTCCGTTGCTGTAGAATGCTTCGGAATAGTCGGAATGGCTGCTGTGAATATGAAAGACGGTCTTGTAAAACTATTAAAGAAAGATTACCTTAATCATGGAATCAATGTAACGATTGATGCAGATAATGAAATCAATATTGATTTTCATGTAATCGTTTCTTATGGTGTTAGCATTAGCACAGTATCAGATAACTTGATTGAGACTGTAAAGTATAAAGTAGAATCTTTTACTGGTTTAAAAATTAAAACGATTAATATCTACGTCGAAGGTGTACGCGTGATTGATTAAGGAGGATTATTTAAGTGGAAGTCACAAGTATTAATGCAGAGCTCCTGTCTAAGATGTTCATCGCAGGAGCCATGAACTTAGATTCCAAAAAAGAATGGATAAACGAACTTAATGTTTTCCCTGTACCTGATGGAGATACAGGAACAAATATGTCAATGACAATCATGTCAGCTGCCAAAGAGGTTGGAGCACTTTCTAATCCAACAATGGCAGAGCTTTCAAAAGCTATCTCATCTGGTTCTTTAAGAGGCGCAAGAGGTAACTCAGGAGTTATTCTTTCTCAGCTTTTCAGAGGCTTCTGTAAAGTAATCAAGGAATATGATGAGTTAGATGTGACTATTGTATGTGAAGCTTTCCAGAAAGCTGTTGAAACAGCATACAAAGCAGTAATGAAGCCAAAGGAAGGTACTATTTTAACAGTTGCTAAGGGTGCTGCAGATAAAGCACTTGAAATGGCTGAAGAGACAGATGATTTAATTGTATTTGGCGAAGGAATTATAAAGCATGCAGATTATGTTCTTAGTCAGACACCTGAGATGCTTCCTGTACTCAAACAAGCCGGAGTTGTTGATTCAGGCGGACAGGGACTTATGCAGGTTCTCAAGGGATGCTTTGACGCATTAAACGGAAAAGAAATCGATTACTCTGCAATTAAGACAGAAAGCGCTGTAAGTGCAGTTAAAGTAGAAGTAACATCAGATGTTGATATTAAATTTGGATATTGTACTGAGTTTATTATTATGCTTGACAGACCATTATCTGACAAGGAAGTTGGTGAATACAAAGCATATCTTGAGTCGTTAGGTGATTCAATCGTAGTTGTAGCTGATGATGAAATCGTTAAAACTCACGTACATACTAACGATCCTGGTCTTGCTATCCAGAAAGCACTTACTTTTGGTGCATTAAGCAGAATCAAGATTGATAATATGCGTGAGGAACATCAGGAAAAGCTTATTAAGGATGCTGAGAAGCTTGCAAAAGCACAGGAAGCAGAGGAAGCTGTTAAAAAGAATGAGCCACGTAAGGATATGGGATTTATCTCTGTATCCATCGGTGAAGGCATGAATGAAATCTTCAAAGGATTAGGTGTTGACTACATCATTGAAGGTGGACAGACCATGAATCCTAGTACAGAGGATATGCTCACAGCAATTGACAATGTAAATGCTGATCATATTTTCATTCTTCCAAACAACAAAAATATTATCATGGCTGCCAATCAGGCTGCTTCATTAGTAGAGGATAAAGAAATTATTGTAATCCCTACAAAGACTATTCCACAGGGAATTACAGCCCTTGTAAACTTCATACCGGATTACTCTGCTGATGAGAACAAGAGCACAATGATGGCAGAAATTGAAAATGTAAAAACCGGACAGGTCACATACGCTGTACGTGATACAGAAATCGATGGAAAAACTATCAAGCAGGATGACTACATGGGAATAGGAGATAAGTCAATCCTTTCTGTTGGAACTGACCTCAAAGAGACAACAATGGAAATGATTAACGAGATGGTTGACGAAGATTCTGCAATTGTAAGTATCTATTATGGTTCAGATTCAAGCGAAGAAGCCGCATCTGAGATTGCCGCTCTCATTGAAGAGAAATATCCTGATGTAGAGGTTGAAATCAATGATGGTGGTCAGCCAATATATTACTATGTAATTTCAGTTGAATAACAGGAGTACACATGAATATTAATTCGCCTATTACTGAGATAAAAGGAGTAGGGGAAAAAACAAAAGATTCATTTACAAAATTAGGAGTATACACCGTAGGTGATATACTCCTTCATTTTCCCCGAAATTATATACTTTTTCCAAAAATAAAAGACATAAATGAATATAACAGCTTTGAAGAAGGGCATATGTATGCAATTCATGCTGTAATTACATCCAGTGCTGTAGTTAAAAAAACAAAATCTATGCCCATAACCGTATTACATATTGGCAATTCAGGACATATTATTGAGCTTGTATGGTTTAGAGCACCGTATGTAAAAAATGAACTTACAGTTGGAAAACACTTTGTATTTTATGGGAAAGTAAAAATAAATTCTGGAAAGTATATAATGGAACATCCTGAAATATATACACCAGAAAAATATTCTGTCATAGAAGATACTTTACAGCCAGTGTATCCATTAACAGCAAAAATATCAAACAATTTAGTCATAAAAACTATTAAAAATGCATTAAATGATGACAGCTTATTTGCCGATCATTTACCAGGCAGAATAAGAACTGAAAACTCTCTATGCGACTATAATTATGCAATTAAACAGATTCATTTTCCTGACAGTATGGATTGCTTAATTGAAGCAAGAAAGCGTCTTGTGTTTGATGAATTCTTCCTGTTTATAATGGGAATGCAATATCAGAAAGAAAAACAGGTAAAAGAACCTAACAGCTTTGAATTTTGCGATGAGACAGTCATTTTTGATTTGATTAAAAAGCTTCAGTTTCCATTAACAGATGCTCAAACTAAGACAATTACTGAAATAATCACTGATATGCAAAGCGATTATGTTATGCAGCGACTAATTCAAGGGGATGTAGGTTCTGGAAAAACGATTGTTGCTTTTTTAACAATGGCCTGGGTTGCAATCAGTGGATACCAATCTGCAATTATGGCTCCTACAGAGGTACTTGCAAAGCAGCACTATGAAACCTTTGTGAATCAATGCAAATATTTTGGCTTGGATATTCCAGTAATTCTATTGACTGGCTCATTGACTGCCAAACAAAAACGAGAAGCCTATGAAAAGATGAAGCTATATCCAAACGCAATGATTATAGGAACTCATGCGCTTATTCAGGAAAAGGCAGTGTATGATAATCTTGCCCTGGTAATAACAGATGAGCAACATCGTTTTGGTGTAAAGCAAAGAGATACTTTTTCAGATAAAGGAACAAAAAAACCTCATATTCTTGTGATGAGTGCAACACCTATACCGAGAACTCTTGCAATAATCATCTATGGTGACATGGATATATCTGTTATAAATCAGGTTCCAGCCAAGAGAAAACCTATAAAAAACTGTGTTGTAAATCAAGGATACAGACCGAAAGCATACGAATTTATTAAAGAACAGATATCAAATGGTCATCAAGCATATATAATATGTCCCCTTGTGGAAGCAAGCGAAAACTCAGAAGGCGAAAACGTAGCTGATTATGCCAAACAACTACAGCATGTATTTGATGCAGATATAAAAATAGGTTCATTAAATGGTAAGATGAAAAGCGAAGCCAAAAACAAGGTTATGGAAAAATTCTCAAAAAACGAGATTCAGATTCTTGTTTCAACTACTGTCGTAGAAGTTGGAGTAAATGTACCAAATGCAACTGTAATGATGATAGAGGATGCCAACAAATTCGGCCTTGCTCAGCTTCACCAGTTAAGAGGAAGAGTAGGAAGGGGAGATGCACAATCCTACTGTATCATGATTAACTCTTCAAACTCCAAAAATTCTAAAAAGCGACTTGAAATACTAAACAACTCAAATGACGGATTTTATATTGCCAGTGAAGATTTAAA
>CAMFPD010000087.1 GCA_945971355.1 uncultured Lachnobacterium sp. | reverse complement strand
TAAAGTATACAGCAACCATTGACATGAATGCTGGGAACAATCCAAGAATCATAGCAAGATTCATGAATGGTTTACGCATCTTAAATCTAAGTCTAGACATACAGTATGAAACACAAAGTACAAATATTGTTGAAATAATACAAGAGAAAATTGAAATAATAAGAGTATTCAAAAATGCTCTTGGGAAGTTCAACAATGTTGTCTCTGTAAATAATCTTGTGTAGTTAGAAAATGTAAGCTCCTTTGGGAAGAAGTATGCTGTATAAGCACCCTTCTCAGCTCTGAAGCTTGTCATAATTACCCAGAATACTGGGAATAACCATATTATAGCCAGAATTCCAAGAATAACATGAACCATAGAATTCTTAGCGACTTTTCTTACTTTTCCAGCGCTCATCTTACTCATTATTGGAATCCCTCCTCGTCCTTATATGATTTTGTATTTCTATATGTTGTAAGAGCAACAATAGAAAGAACTACGAATGTTAAAATACCGATAACCGCACCGATGTTATAGTACTGGTAATCAATTGTTAACTTGTACAGCCATGTAACAAGAAGGTCTGTGGTTCCCGCTGTATCTCCAACCGGAACTGGCTTTCCTGCTGACAATAAGTAGATAACGTTAAAGTTATTAATGTTTCCTGTAAACTGTGTGATGATATATGGTCCCATAATGAACATGATGTATGGTAATGTAATCTTGAAGAAAATCTGTACTGCATTAGCACCATCAATCTTTGCAGCTTCATAAAGCTCTGCTGGAACGTTCTGAAGAACACCTGTAACCTGAAGCATTGCATATGGGATACCTACCCAACAGTTAATTAAAATAATTGAAACTCTAGCCCATGTTGTACTTGTCCAGAATGGAAGTGGAGTATCAATCCATCCCCACTGCATAAAAAGGTTATTAATTGCACCCTGTGGCTGAAGCATCTGTCTCATAACAAGAAGAGAAACGAACTGTGGTACAGCAATTGAAATAACAAAGCATGTACGCCAGAATGCTTTACAATGAGTTTCTTTACGATTAATTACGATTGCAAGAATCATTCCGAAGAAGTTACAAAGGAATGTAGCAGCAACTGCCCATACAAGAGTCCATCCAAGTACCCTCCAGAAAGTCTGTCCAATCTTTCCACCAAGACCAAGTACTGTCTTGAAGTTATCCAAACCAATCCAATCAAAAAGAACAAGATGATCATCAATTGTTGAGTAGTTTGTAAACGCCATTGGAATCATAAACAAAAGTGGTAATATTGTAAAAATAATGATTCCTGCCAATGGTAAAAACATAAGTGTTTTGTGTAAATTTTTATCAAATAAATCCTTGACATCCTTGCCGAAGGAATTAATTTCATGCCCCTGTTTTGACAGACACTCTGCTTTGTAAGCACTTCTTAAGTTCTCTGTCCATACATATATAAATAAAGCGGTTATTACAATAGTTGCAACACCATAAAGCAGTAATAAAACAGACTGATCGCCTGGAATATACTCGTAAATCTGCTTCTGTTCATTAAATACTTCCTGCTGCTCTCTCCAGCCTAATGATGGAAGCATTGATAAATAATAAATACCATTTGTTGCCATATAAATTATATAAGCAACCTCAATTCCCAAAAATAATAATCCCTTAATGATCTGCTTGTGCGCAATATTACCGAGACCCATTAATAACATTGAAAGCTTTGTTACGATGCCTCCCTTTAATATTGCATTGGCCACAGTGTAAGGTGTAGCAAAATCTGAGACTTTTTTCTGTTTCTTCGCACCTTTCATACGTTAACCTCCTGGCACAACTCCTGTGCCCAACTGACCTATATATCAACATATTCCAAGGCCTTGCCTTTGCAAAGCCTTGGATTAAATTCATATTCTGAATATTTTCAGATACTTATTACTCAACTAATGAGCTGTTAAGTAACTCATTGAATGCTACTGTCTTCTCAGCTGAATTGTCGTGTGTGATCTGATCCTCAGCACCCTCAGCGAAAGCTGCACCGAATGGTGTTGCTGCATCCCAGTATGATGACATATCAATGATTGGCTGGCAGATTGAGCAGTTAGCTGCTACTTCAGCCATAGCTGCTGCAACTGGATCAGCTGCGATTGTTGGGTTTGAAGCAAGGTTTGTGTTAACTGGAGCCTGACCACGAAGTTCAAAGTGTGCTAACTGAGCATCTTCGCTTCCAAGGAAAGCAGCAAGCTTAGCTGCAACTTCCATATCCTCACAGTTAGGGTTAACACCAACAGCCTTTGATCCTAAGAAAGCTTTAAGCTGGCAATCTTTTCCACCAACGTTGATTGTTGGAAGAGCTGCTACACCAACGTTCTCCTCACCAAGTGCCTCACAAACTGCACTGTAGTTCCAGTTTCCGTTGAAGTAAGCGTTGATTGTGCCATCCTTAAGTCCTGCAAGTGCTACAGAACCATCGTTGTTATCCATTACGAAGTTATCATTTGCAATAAGGTCAACAATGTAATCTGTAACTGCTACAGCATTGTCTCCACCGAAATCATATCCAGCAGCTGCATCTGTACCATCACCGTAGATTGTACATCCGTTTGCTGCGTAGAATGAAGCCATATACCAGCCATTATCAAATGGGAAAGATACAACACCCTTCTCAAGCATTGTCTCAAGGCTCTTTACATCATCTGGTGTGAATACTCTGTTATCATAGTACATGAACCATGTATTTGATGTATAAGGAACACCGTAGATATCTCCATCATATGTAACTGTTGCTGCCATAGCCTCTGAGTTAGAAGTCTTAACATACTCAGCTGTAGATCCACCTAACTTAGCAATACCATTTCCTTTTACTAATGCTTCGATCTGATCGTTAGCGAATAAGTAAACATCTGCTGCAGCTGCTGGATCCTTAAGAACTGTATCCTTAGCATCTGACTCAGAACATGTTACATACTCAAATGTAAGATCCCAGTTTGGATGAGCCTCGTTGAATGCCTCACACTCAGCCTTTAACCATGCTCCCTGTGCATCGTCGAGATCCTCTGAAGGTCCCATAACTGTTACTGTAAGAGTTTTTGCCTCTTCCTCTTCTGGAGCTGGAGCCTCTGCGTTTGTCTGTGCCCCTGCCTCTGTGTTTCCTGCTGCTGGTGTGTCAGTTGACTCAGCTGTCTTTCCACATCCAACAACCATTGTAGCTGCCATAGAAGCTACAAGTAATGAAGCTAATACTTTCTTTTTCATACTTTTTCCTCTCCTTTAAATTGTATTTAAAAAGTATCTATATAAAATGCCGTGCATCTTATAACATTTTCATCTGCGGTATACTGCCGCCAAATTCCTTATCCAGGCAATTCTACTCTCATCGAGCTGTTCCTGTCCAAGTCTCCATCGCCAATTACAACCTATCGTAGATGGAGCATTCATTCTCGCTTCGTTTCCGAGCTTGAGAATATCCTGCATCTGAATCACTGCCAAATCAGCGGTGCTTGCGTATGCTGCCCTTATGAGTGCATCCGGTATTTCTTCCTTGCAGGAAATATTGAGATATTCATATAAGTAAGCCAATTCGTATTCCGTCTTATCTCTAAAGGTTCCTACTATAGTCTCATTATCATGAGTTCCACAGTACACTGCAACCTGACTGTCTACATAATTATGAGGTAAATGTTCATTTGCTGTATTGCCATCAAAAGCAAACATTAAAACCTTTGTCCCCATCCATCCGGTCTTTGTAAGAAGCTTTTTCACACCTGGTAAAAGAGCTGCTCCTGTGTAATCATCTGCAATAACTCTCGTATCTCCAAGTTCCTGTTTCAAAGCATCGGCAAGCTTTCTTCCCGGACCCTTTGCCCATTTTCCACTGGAAGCATTCTCAGCTCCAAATGGGACTGTATAATCCTTAACCATTCCTATGAAATGATCAATTCTCAAAATATCAAATAATTTTGTTCTTATCCTGATTCTTTGTTTCCACCATTCAAATCCATCTTGTTCCATTTTATTCCAGTCATACATCGGGTTTCCCCAAACCTGACCTTCCTCAGAAAACTTGTCTGGCACCGCAGCGGCAACAATATTTGGTTTACCGTTTGCGTCAACTAAAAACTGTTCAGGATTACTCCACACATCAGCACTATCAAGTCCTACAAAAAAGGAAATATCTCCAATTATTTGTATTCCTCTTGAATTCGCATATTGCTTCATGTCTGCCCACTGTTCGAAGAACTTATATTGGCAAAACTCCCAAAAACTAATTTCATTATAATGACTTTTTCGGTAATTTGCAAGCGCAACCGGTTGCCTCGTTTTATACTCGTGCGGCCACTCGGTCCAATTTTTGTTCATATTGTCATTTTTCAATGCCATAAATAGTGCATAATCACCAAGCCAATTTGAATTAGTTTCCTTGAATTCGCAAAATGCTTGTGCATTTATGTCAAATCTTTCAAATGCTTTTTGTAAAATCTTTTTTCGATTTTCAAATAAAATTGCGTAGTCGATTTCTGTGTCATCACTGCCCCAATTGAAGCATCTTATCTCATCTGTAGTAAGCAGTCCATCTTCTACTAGTTTATCCAAATCAATAAAGTAAGTATTGCCTGCGCATGATGACAATGGTTGATACGGGCTATCTCCATAACTAGTAGGTCCTACAGGAAGAACCTGCCAGTATTTCTGCTTCAAGTCTGTCAGTAAATCGATAAATCGAAACGCTGCCTCTCCCATTGTTCCTATCCCATACGGTGATGGAAGACTGGATATAGAAAGAAGAACTCCACAGCCTCTGGTAAACTCTTGAGCTTCCACACTAGCACTCCTTACGTTTCGTGTTTTTTCGTATCTAGGTTAATTTTAGAATCTAAAAGCACAAAAGTCAATCATTTTTGCCTTTCCAAACTCATTTTTGCCATTTTTTACGTTTTTTATACCTGGTTTTTGTATATATTAACAACAAAAAGTATTATTTTTTTCGAAAATCTTGAATTAAAGCCCTTATCATTTTATAATTTATATAATTACTTAAGTGAAAATGCATTAGGAAAGGACATTAATTAGAAATGGCAACAATCAAAGATATTGCTAACAGGCTCGGTGTTTCTGTAAGCACTGTATCCAAGGGACTCAATGGTGCCAGTGACATCAGCGAGGAACTTCGCCAAATGGTTCTGGATACAGCTGTTGAAATGGGGTACAGCACCAAGCGTTCCAAAAAGGAAGAGAATCGCAAGCTTTGCATTCTTATCGAAAATATGGATTATGAATCTATAGATGAATTCGGCTATGACCTGGTATTAGGATTTAAGCAGAACGCATTCCGCCATAACTGGGATGTTGATATCATTCCTGTCACATCTTCCTTACAAGCAGAAGAAAAATATGACACTTTCTTATTAAAGAATGGATACTGTGGTGCATTCCTTATGGGCTTTGCACTTCATGACGAATGGATGCAGCAGCTTGCCAACACCACAATGCCTTCCGTTCTTTTAGATAACTATATTTCTGACAACCCTAATGTGTGCTATATAGGCACAGACAGCTACGAAGGAATCTCAATGGCTGTTCGCCATTTGCATAAATTAGGGCACAAAAAAATCGCATTTTTAAATGGTTCTCTCTATTCTATGGTTTCAGACCATAGACAAGAAGCCTTCGAAATGGCCATGGAAAGTGAAGGTTTAACAACAAGTGAAGACCTCATGGCATACGGCTATTACGTGTCAGACAGTGCACAATATCATGTGCCGGGATTTCTGTCAGCTGGTGCAACCGCAATCCTCTGTGGAAACGACCTGATTGCCAAGGGTGTCATAAACGAGTGTACAGCCAGAGGTTTCCGCGTTCCGGAAGACATAAGTGTTATCGGCTTTGATGACATTCCTCTTGCTGCCGCCCTCACACCGCCACTTACAACTATACGTCAGGAGCGTAACGAGCTTGGAAAATGTGCATATATTATTTTGAATTCATTGGTTCATCATATTTCTATCAGCAAGACTCTTCTGCGTCCTAAGTTGATTGAACGAGAGTCTACAACACGTGTTTCAAAAAGAACATCAAATCATTAGAGGTTTATTATGTCACGGATTCATTTATCGCAAATAGCATGCACTTCAGCCATCGCATGCACAATTTTTACATTGACAGCCTGTTCAGGCTCTGATATTGCTTTTCATTTCAAAAGTGAAGAGGAGCAGTATGCGATTTTATATGATTCACCTCGTTTTTGGGAGGATACCATTTCTGTAGACTCCACAGATGGTCTGTACCAGATTGAAAATGTCGCTTTCGAAGGGAAGCCTTACAACCGCATATCGAATTTCGGAAACAGCATTCTTATGGTTGGTCAAGGGATTTATTCTTCACATTTAATGGAATCTATCACCGATGCAGAGCCAGAGTATGAGTACTCCTTCGAGGTTTACGATCCATGGCGCAACCGAATTACAGCAAAATTATCACGAGAAAGTATAAGCTGTGATTCTTACCAGATTTTGTCCGATAAACTTTTCCTATATGATTCGGAAGAAAACATAATAAATGTATACAATACTGATTTAAAACAAATTGATACAATTGCATGCCCTGAAAGTGGCGAGATTTCGTATTATTCCGGGTATAATTCTGAGGTTATTCTGTCCATTGCAGATAATCAGCTTACTATTCTCTCTGCCAATGATTTTTCTCAGACAACCGCGGAGATACCTATGTATTCTCCTGCCCTTTGTGATGTTTCTACTGATGGAAACTACTTTCTTGTATCTGGTATTGACAGAAACTCTCTTCAAAATGTAATTTCTGTATTTGATACTTCAACCAACGAAGCTGTCACATATTTGCAGGGAGATGATTTCTCTGCTTCTGACCTTTCAGAAAATAGTTTTGTTACCAGAATGGACACAGAAAACAATGTATGGGTTTATCACACCTTCGATAACCAGGACATTTATTTCTCTCAGGCGGATATACAGGATGCCCAAATAATAAATGATGAAAATATATTGCTTCATGCTGAAAAGTCTGTTTTCTCTGACACCGGAGAGCATAGCACATATTACTATATTTTTTCGCCTTCCGATGGTATTGTAAGTTCCTTCAGTTACAACTGCGGAGTATATGGTTCACAACAATATCAGACCTTTTCCCCTGATTACGCATACATGGAACAGTGTAACTGCGTATTTTTCCTTGTATACACTGCGGAGTGCATGCCAAAACTACTAGTATGGAATCTCGATGAAGCAAATAATAATACGAATTTTACTTTAAATAGTTACAGCACAATCTCAGATACCTTGACCGCTGTAGCAGCAGGCACGGCAAATTCTATTGATAATCCACGCACTATAGCATCAGATTATCCTGATGATTTCGGATCCGAAGTCACTATGATAAGCAACATTTCAGAATACGACTGGGGTGAGCTTGCTTCTATAAATGAACGTGCTACGGAGTTAGAGGATAAATACAATATAGAAATATATCTCGGTCCTGAGGTTCCTGCTTCCCTGGACTACTACAATCTGAAGCAAAACGATGACACGTCCACACTATCGGAGTCTCTAGGCTCTCTGGAACGTATATTTGACTGTTATCCTACTGATTTTTTCACCCAGCTTTGCTTTGGAACCAATCAGGGAATACGTCTCTATCTAACAGGGGATATCACAGGCAATTACAGTGGTACCATCTCTGAGGCAAGTGGTTTTGTCACTAATATAAATAATTACATAGTGATTGTTCTCGATGCAAATTACAGCTGGAACTGGGATTATACTGTAAATCATGAAATTGCTCATTTGATCGACAGGCGATTAGATTTTCGTGCCGCATATAATGAAAACTCAACCTATTCCTACGATAAGTGGTGTTCCTTCAACCCTGAGGATTTTTCTTATCTGGAAAGCTATGATGGTTACGAGAATAATCCTGACTATAACAAATACAGTAAGTACTTTATTGACTCCTATGGAACCACTTATTCTACCGAGGATAGAGCCGAAATTTTCGGAACAGTTATGGACAATGTCCTAAGTGGCATAACTGAGGACAGTACCTTTTCATCAGGCACTATTTTAAATGATAAAATGAAATACTATTGTGAATGTATACGAGATGGCTTCAATACTGAGGATTGGCCGGAGACATTGCCTTGGGAAGTGATGTTTAAATAAAAGGTTACAATAAAACAGCACTGTTCCAGCAAGAAACAGTGCTTAAATAATGGGCAGAGGTGGATTCGAACCACCGAAGCAAGTTGCAGCAGATTTACAGTCT
>CAMFPD010000086.1 GCA_945971355.1 uncultured Lachnobacterium sp. | reverse complement strand
CCTCATCAACAAGTCCCTGTATATACTCATCTCTGACATTTTTTCTAAGTGCAATTTTCTCCACCAGATCATAATATGCATCCGGGTAGAGATACTTCATGGACAAATCCTCAAGCTCAACTTTAATCTTGCTGATACCTAATCGCTGTGCAATCGGACAGTAGATATCCTGGGTTTCTCTGGCAATTCTAATCTGGGCTTCCTCTGACTGATACTTAAGAGTCCTCATATTGTGAAGCCTATCTGCCAGCTTAATCATTATTACTCGAATATCCTTTGCCATTGCAAGAAACATTTTACGAAGATTTTCAGCCTGCATCTCAAGTCGGTCTGCATTTTTGTCTTTTACTTCTTTTTTTGAATTGTCAGTAAGATGAAGATGCTGCAGCTTTGTCACACCATCAACAAGAAGAAAGACCTCATCTCCAAACTCTTCCTTCATCTCATCATCTGTCATAACAGTATCTTCCAGTACATCATGTAGAAGTCCTGCTGCAATAGTTTCCTTATCGAGCTCCAGGTCTGCAAGAATTATTGCAACACAAAGCGGATGCATAATATAAGGCTCTCCTGACTTACGCACCTGACCTTTATGGGCATTATAAGCAACCTTGTAGGCCTTCTCCACAAGGGATAAATCTGCTGAAGGATGATACTTTCTGATTCCATCCAAAAGCTCCTTAAAGAGTTCCTCAGGATTTACGAACTCCTTACTCTCTTTTATGTTACATGTTACTGCTCGAAATTCCTGCTCCAGTTTCTCCAGTTCTTCTGCTGTAATATCTGCCAACTATCTCACCTACTAACTAAAAACATGCTTTTTTATTATGCAATATTATATTTTATTTCTTTTTAAAATGCAATCTGTTTAAAATGTATTCTATGCTTTATTTATTGCATATCTGAGCAATTTTTCCCCTGTCACATCACAGATGCCCATCAAATTAAATCCAAGTTTCTCCACCAGCTTAATTGATGGATAATTTCTCTCATCTATAAGACAATTTATCCTCTCCGGTTCGAGGTTTTCCCATGCATATTCAAGTATCGCCTCACATACCTCTGTGGCATAGCCCTGTCTCTGGTATTCAGGTGCAATCACATACCCAAGCTCCAGCTCGCTGTGATATGTTACCTCGTCCCTGCTGCCATCACTGTTCTCATCCTCATAATCACGGTTTTCGAGACCAGCTCTTCCTATCAGTTCCCCTGTTTCCTTAGAAAACACAAGCCACATACCATACTCATAGTAACCATACATATGCTTGATATATGCCCTCTCATATTCACATTCCTTCTCATAATCATACAAAGGCTCCACAAAATCTGTTATCCCAGGCTTACTGTATAAATCAAACAAATCATCAATATCATCCATAGTAAGTTCTCTGATTATACAGCGTTTAGTCTCGGCGATAATCCATGGTTCACCCTTATATCTTTTGTAGACTCTCTCTGCCAAAGTATCATCTATTGCAGACTCATTCATCACCACATAGTCTGCTCCCCACAATTCAGAAGTATTATCTCCAGTATCAAGTCCAATTATTGGTGTATTATTCAGTTTTGCTATTTTGATATCCTTGGCATTTCTTGCCACAGCTATTTTGTCCTTCCAAAAAGGAGCAAGTTTATCACTTGCTCCCTCATTGTTTTTACTCATATTACAAAATGTCTCCTAAACAGTCTCCGGCTCTGGATAATCTACTCCAAATGTCTCAACTGTTACTGTCTTCATCACCTGATCCTCAAGTGGACGATCTCTATAATCTGTTGGCATCTCTGCAATCTTGTTTACAACATCCATTCCCTCGATAATCTTTCCGAATGCTGCATATTCTCCATCAAGGTGTGGAGCAGCCTGATGCATAATAAAGAACTGGCTTCCTGCTGAATCTGGAATCATTGTTCTGGCCATAGAAAGAACTCCTGGAGTGTGCTTCAAGTCATTCTTGAAACCATTGTTTGAGAACTCTCCCTTGATTTCATATCCTGGGCCACCTGTTCCATTTCCGTCTGGATCTCCACCCTGAAGCATAAATCCACGGATTACTCTGTGAAAAATCACTCCATCATAGAAATTGTGGTTAATAAGACTAATAAAATTGTTCACTGTGTTTGGAGCGATTTCAGGATAAAGCTCAGCCTTCATCACATCTCCGTTTTCCATTGTAATTGTAACTATTGGATTCTGTGCCATTGTTTTTACCTCTCTGTTTTTGTATTGGATATATTGTACACCATCTCAACTTATTTTGAAAGTGCATTAACCACTTCTGTAAACTCCATAAAGTGGGATGCTTTTACAAGGATTGAATCCCCATGCTTCACATAGGTCTTTAACTCTCCAAGCATATCATCTCTCTCGACATAATAATGAATATCACACTCAGGATTAACACTTTTCGCTGCCTTAGCATAGTTGGCTGCAAGCTTTCCTGCACAGAACAAAGTATTTATTCCGTACTGTCCTACCGCCTCTCCAACCTCATAGTGAAGAGCCTCCTCATCATTTCCCAGCTCCCCCATGTCACCAAGCACTGCAATATGGCGCCCTCTGGCATGTGATAAAATCTCAAGACTGGTTTTCATTGATACTGGATTTGCATTATAACAGTCATCAATAATTGTCATACCATTTGCCTTTATGAAGTTTGTTCTACCAGCAATTGTCTCTGCCTTTTCTATTCCGGACTTTATCATATCAAGACTCAAGCCAAGTTCAAGTCCTACTGCAGTTGCACAAAGTGCATTGTAGACGTTGTGCTCTCCCGGAATAGAAATATGAACATCAAATTCACCCTTTGGTGTATGGATATTAGCCTTCATTCCGTCAAAACCAAGGTTTTCCACGTCAGTAGCATATACTTGTTTTGTTATTCCATACTCACTTGAAGAATCTATGCCATAGAAGGTTGTATCAATGACAGCCTTGTTATTGCATCCTTCTTTCTCCGCATTTTTCGGAACAGCTCTTACAATCCTTGCTTTTGTAGCTAATTTATCGTCATCGCCATTCAAGATAACGCTTGCAGCTTCACTTAAATGCTCAAATACCTCTGTTTTTGCTCTAAGCACACCATCCCTGTCTATAAGGTTTTCCAGATGGCAATATCCTATGTTTGTGATAACACTGATATCTGGTCTTGCCATGGCTCCCAGTCTGTGCATCTCACCGAAATCCGAAATACCCATCTCGACTACAGCCACATCATGGTAATCCCTGATTCTAAAAAGTGTAAGTGGCAGACCTATCTCGTTGTTGAAATTTCCAGCGGTCTTAAGCACGCTGTATTTTTCCTCCAGAACAGATGCTATCATCTCTTTGGTACTGGTCTTTCCCACGCTGCCTGTCACACCAATAACCTTTGCTTTTATCTGACTGCGATAGAAAGCTGCTATTTTCTTCATAGCTTCCAGCGAAGATTCCACCAGAATATACGGTCCGGCAGGATTATCAAGTTCCTTCTCAGACAAAACAGCAAGGGCGCCCTGTTCAAAAACCTGTGGGATAAAGTCATGGCCATCAACTCTCTCCCCTTTTATTGGAATGAACAAATATCCGTCTGTAACCTGTCTGCTGTCTGTAACTGCTCCCGATATCTCAGTGGACAGAAGCTTTTCATCACCTACATATTTACCATGACATGCCTCTGCTATGTTTGACAGTGTCATTCCTGGCATTTTCGAATCCTTATTTAAACTGCTTTCACTCATATTATGCCTCGTATTTCTTTAAAGAAATCTGTATAAGCTTTTCGCACAACTGATTAAAGTCGACGCCTGTCACAGCTGCCTCCTGTGGAAGTAAGCTTGTAGGTGTCATTCCTGGGAGAGTATTTGCCTCAAGACAGAACATCTCGTTATTTTCGTTCAACAGGAAATCTGATCTGGAATATGTATCAAGACCAATTACTCTTGCAACCTCCTCAGCATAATGCTGCATCTGCTTTGTAATCTCATCTGGAAGCTCAGCCGGGCATGTCTCCACGGCACTTCCTGCCTTATACTTATTCTTGTAATCATAGAAGCCTTCAATAGGCGCAATCTCAATAACTGGAAGTGCTTTTCCCTCCAAAACTCCTACTGAGAATTCTCTTCCCTTAACGTACTCTTCTATTACCAGTTCCCGCTCCCATTGGAACGCCTCATCCAGCGCTTCCTTGAATTCCTTTGCATCTCTTACAATTGTAACTCCGATGCTTGAGCCTCCACAACATGGTTTAACGACACATGGTAGATTAAGTTCAAGCTTTGTCACATCATCCTGACGGTCCTCTCTTGTCATTGAGACTCCTCTTGGTGTTGGAATTCCATTGCTTATAAAGAACTGTTTTGCAATCTCCTTATTCATTGCTATTGCACTGCTCAGGTAATCGCTTCCAGTGTACTTAATTCCAAATAAATCAAAGGTCGCCTGAATCTTACCATTCTCTCCGTTTTCTCCGTGAAGAGCCATAAATACAATGTCCGCCATTCTGCACATATTAATTACATTTGGTCCAAAAAAGCAATCAGACTGATCCTTTCTAGAAGCCTTTACCTTGGCCAGATCCGGAGCCTCTGTTGGTATCTCATTTACCTGCATGCTTATTTCATCCGCACGGTCAAAGATTCCCTCCAGATTCTCCTCCTTATCACTGTATCCCATAAATACATCGACCATTATCACTCGATGTCCATTTTCCTTCAATGCCTTTGTAACCATGCTTCCTGTCTTGAAGGAAACATCACGCTCTGTACTAAGTCCACCTGCAAGTACTACTATATCCATAATTCTGCCTCTTTTCCTCAATTAATAAAGTTCTATGAAATTATAGCACCATTAATTCATAATCTCAATTTTTATTTACCTGTTCTCAAAACTCGGGCACTTTGTCACTCTCCACTCTCCGCTTCTGGGATGCCTCCCCTCTTCGGAAACTCCAATACACATGAAACTATATATACACTTTTTGAGAACCGTAGAGTAAATCCTTAGATTTGCCAGATACCATCTTTTGCCTTCAGGGAAGATGTACTTCAATGGCTAGACAACACCGCCAAATTGTCCTCACCCACGCAGACAACTCAGCTGACCATTCTAGTTCGTCTAGGAGCCTTGCTCAGGAAGTAGATATTAGGGGCGCCTTCGCACAACTCGAGCAGTTTCTGTGAATGCGCTTCGCGCTGAGATGAAACTGCTCTCAAACATGTGACTCTCGGCGCCCCACTTTTCCTTCGTTCAAGGCTCCAAGACGAACACGAATAGTCCCTGAAATGTTGTCTGTGTGGGGAGGATAATTTGGTGGTGTTGTCTAGCTTTTGAAGAACCAGCTTCAATCGAAGAAGGCAAAAGATGGTATCGGCAAATCTTGGGTTTACGGCTAGGTTCTCGAAAAGTGTATATATAGTTTTATGTGCTTAGAATATATGTGGAGAGGGGATACATCCCAGAAGTGGAGAGTGGGGAGTGACACTGAGCCCGAGTTAACGTCAAAACAGGTCGGTGAAGACCGACCTGTTTGAATGAAATGTGTTGAATTTTAGTATTCTGGTTCAATGATACCGTAAGTATTCCCTTTACGTTTGTATACAACATTTACTTCATCTGTCTCAGCATTGATAAATACGAAGAAATCATGTCCTGTAAGCTCCATCTGGATGCATGCATCCTCTGGGTACATTGGTTTCATACCAAACCTCTTTGTACGAACAATTTTTACTTCATCTTCCTCTTCCTCATCCACTGTATCAAGGAACTCCTGCTTGAAGCTCTCTGCTGCTGCCATCTTCTTAGATGTAAGTCTTGTTCTATATTTCTTTAACTGACGCTCAATAACCTCTTCTACAAGGTCAATTGAAACATACATATCGTTGCTTACCTGTTCTGAACGAATTACATGTCCCTTAGTAGGGATAGTAACCTCTATCTTCTGTCTCTCCTTCTCCACACTTAATGTTACGAATACATCGGTATCCGGTTTGAAATACTTCTCAAGCTTACTGAGTTTCTCGTTTACTGCCTCCTTGATTCCATCAGTTAACTCAATATTTCTTCCTGTAATTGTAATTCTCATGATGTCCAACCCCTTTGCCGTTTATTTGATACCCTTCGTGTATCATGTGAATATTATATCATATTCGAGATAATTAGCAAACAATTTTACATCATTTCTTCCAATTGCGAAGACAATTCTTCCCAAGTTTCCATATCAAGCATGATTTCTTCTTCCTTGGCATCTATTGCAGCCTGTATTTCAGATAGTTTCGAATAACTTGACTGATATTCTGGACGAAGAAGCTCCTCCTTGAGTTTCTCCAATTCTTCCTCTTTTACAGCAAGCTCTTCCTCGGCTCTTTTTACCTTTTTCTCTAACTTCGATTTCTCTTTTCCAGGGTTGTAATAGGCTTTCTTCGCTGTAGAGGTCTCTGCTGGTGAGGACTGTTCCATTGCTCCATTTACACTTATAGCCCCTCCGAAAACAGCCTTTCCTTTGTATTCATTCTCTGATTCCTGAGCTTCCCTATCTAGTTTTTCCTGATATTCCTCATATCCAAACTGATAAAGGTTGGTAGTTCCATCCTCAAATACAAGTAGCTTTGTGGCTACCTTTTTCACAAAATATCTATCGTGGGATACAAAAATAAGAGTTCCCTGAAAATCCTTCAACATACTTTCAAGTGTTTCTTTTCCCACAATATCCATATGGTTAGTAGGCTCATCTAAAATCAGCACATTAGGCTTTCTCTTTAAGATTTTACACAGCGCAAGTCTTACCTTCTCTCCTCCCGAAAGCATGTTGACATTCTTAAATACATCATCTCCCGAAAACAGGAAGGCTCCAAGTGAATTTCTAACCTCTGTCTCTGTGAGGTTCGGAAACTCATCCCAAAAATCATCAAGCACTGTTTTATCAGCCCTATACATGGCCATCTGCTGGTCAAAGTATCCAATCTGAACATTGGTTCCATATCTATACTCACCTGAGAGCGCTGGAAGCTTGTCCACAATCGTCTTCAAAAACGTAGACTTTCCTAATCCGTTTCCTCCCAGGATACCAAGCTTCTCCCCCTTCTTCAAATCGAGAGATACTGTAGACAATGTGTGGTCATAACCGATTTCAAGATTCGAAACATATAACACGTCATTTCCTGTTTCAATTGCCGGCTGAAAATTGGCATAAAATGTCTTGTTGTCATATTTGTCTGGTGCTTCTATGATAACCATATGCTCGATAGCCTTCTGCTTGGAGCGTGCCATTGAAACCTTGGTCGGCTTATTCTTGAAGCGGTCAACCATTCTCTGGAGACGCTCTATCTCTTTCTTCTGGGCAATATGATCCTTCATCTGTTTCTCATAATTTTCCTTTTTACGAGCCACAAAGTCAGTATAATTTCCTGGATAGCGCTTTGCTGTTCCGTATTCAATTTCATAAACCACATCCACGATATTATCAAGGAACATTCTGTCATGGGATACTACCACAACTGCTTTGGGATAATTTTTTAGGTATCCTTCCAGCCATTCAATTGTAGTTACATCCAAGTGGTTTGTAGGCTCATCCAATAATAATATATCAGGCTTTGACAGGAGAAGCTTGATAAAAGCTATCTTAGTCTGTTGTCCACCCGAAAAATCCTTAAGAGGCTTTTTTCGTTCCTCTTCAGAAAAACCAAACTTTTTAATCATCACTTCGTATTCCTTCTCGAAGTAATAACCACCATCATCCTTGAAGGCTTCCTCCATTGCAGTATATCTTGCAACCTTTGCCTCTGAATAGTCAGTCTCCAAATCCTTTGCAGCCTGCTCTAATTCCTTCTTCCGCTGTTCCATCTTAGCAAAGCATTTCCTGACCTCCTGCTCCAATGTAACATTTGGATCATCAAAGGCTATCTGTTTGAGATATCCAATCTCAGGATTGCCAGCCTTTGCGATAAATGAATTTTC
Organism: uncultured Lachnobacterium sp.; assembly: GCA_945971355.1. Lineage (GTDB taxonomy): Bacteria > Bacillota > Clostridia > Lachnospirales > Lachnospiraceae > Roseburia. Next base: position 364 of record CAMFPD010000086.1, on the reverse strand, counting down.
ATCGCTGTCCAGCTTTTCCAACTCCACTTCCCCTGAAATCAATTTGAGAAGTGTTGTCTTTCCACAGCCATTTCTACCTACTATGGCTATTTTTTCTGTGTTTCTAATTTCAAAATCAATGGAATGCAGTATCAGATCATCTCCGAAGGCTACCGCACCATCGCTTATCTGGTATAACATTTCTTGCTCCTTACTTATTAATTCTGACAGCCCTGCAGATAATTGATGAACTGACTGGCAGTTCTTCCCGAAATTCCGCCATGGCTAAGTTCCCATTTGTTGGCCTCCGCACAAAGCTCCTCGTCACTTATTGTGATTCCAGCTTTTCTGGCAAGCCCAACAACTATGTTAAAGTATTCCTTCT
>CAMFPD010000085.1 GCA_945971355.1 uncultured Lachnobacterium sp. | reverse complement strand
CTCATTATATCATTAAGCTTTCCATTTACAAACATAGATTTTATGTATCTGTCCTGAACAGTTACGATTTTATTACATAAACTCAAGCATAGTCTTTCTGTACCATTTTGGACACATGTTTCTCTGACAGCTTTCGTTATGTCTCTCCTTAATCTCCATATGTTCAAAATACACTTTCCACATCATCTCAAAATCATCTCTTTCCTCCGGAAGACTGGCTTCTATCTCAAAGAAATCATCCCCCGAAATAAAGAAACATTCTTTCCCTATTGGGTGCACTACCCCATATTTTCTCTTTGAATCAAGAATCACAAAATTCTCCCCAGGATACCTGTCAGCAAAATGCCACATGATAACAGGTATCAAGTCACATTTTGGTTCTATTGTCGAAAACAAAAAGCGTCCATTATCACTAAACCGAAGGAAACCGTTCATTCTCTGCTCTTCATTATATACTTTCCTGGACAACTCCAAAACTCGCATAACATAATAGTCCGCTAATTGTTCCTCCACCCTGGGACCTTTCTTAAATCCCCTGACTAAAAATCCTAGTACTGCTGTTGCCCTGTCATCATCATAATGACACAATGCATGAAATATTCTCTCATATACAAACTCCCCCAGCTGATTTCTTATTGCACCTATTGTCTTCTCTACCTTTGTATAATCTGTTTTCACCTCTATTTCTTCCGAGAATAATGTCAGTTCTCCCTCATCACCTATTGCAATAGAGATAGAGTCATCATAATTATCCCCCATCTGTTTTTTGTATACAAATGCATCATAAATAGCCGTAAACATTCCATCTATGGTATTTTCACATCTGAGAATTAGTTTGTTCTGAGTCATCCAGTTACACCCCCAGTCCCATATCCATCAAGGTAATTTGCTCATAAGTCTCACTTCTGCCATCTGGAAGATACATCATAGATGGCCTCTCATTATATATAAGGTGTCGTGTTATATATCCTTCATCAATTTTTGTGGCATACATCATTCTGCCTCCACAGGTTATAAAATACAGTGCTCGTTTTAGAACCACACCCATTTTCTTAATATCGTTAAAATCAAGCTTTGCATGTCTTCTTGCTGTAATTATCCTTTTTGCACTCTTGGTTCCGATTCCCGGAACCCTCAAGAGAGTATAGTAATCAGCCTTATTCACTTCCACTGGAAATTCTTCCAAATGCTGCACTGCCCATTGACACTTTGGATCAATATATTCATTAAAATTAGGATTCTTTTCAGACAGAAGTTCCCCTGCTTTAAATCCATAGAACCTGAGAAGGAAATCTGCCTGGTACAATCTGTGCTCTCTTTTCAGGGGAGGGCCCTGCAATACCGATGGCAAAGTTTCATCACAGTTTACATTCACAAACGCCGAATAAAAAACCCTCTTCAGTTCAAACCTATTGTACAAAGCCTCTGTAACAGACATTATCTCGTAATCCGTCTCTCCAGTTGCCCCTATTATCATCTGTGTACTCTGGCCTGCCGGCACAAAATACCTGTCTGGTCTCGCTAAAGCATCCCTACGCCCAGACACCTCTGGTACTCCGGAAAATCCCCAGCTCTTCTCCCCAACCATTTGTGCGTTATTTGTCTTCTGAGCAATAGATAATCTGTTATGATAATCCATCAATCTATCCCTACTCTCGGATATTTCCGCCAATTGGTTATAATAAACCTTATCATCAAGATACATCCTGCTTTTCATACTGTAATTTCCATGGTATGCCCGACTTTCTTTAATGCCATTTTGAATCTGTCTCATAGGGTTCAAAATATTCTTCCTAACCTTGTTAGGTGCCACCTGCCTGAGACCTTCGGCTGTAGGAAGCTCCAGATTTACACTCATTCTGTCACACATATATCCAACCAGCTCCACAATCTCTGGTGATGCTCCTGGTATTCCCTTAACATGCACATATCCATTGAACTTATACTTTGTCCTGAGGAGATACAATGTCTCATACAGTAAGCCCATAGTATAATCTGGAGATTGAACTATCCCAGAGCTCAAAAACAATCCTTCAATATAGTTTCTTCTATAAAACTCTATTGTAAGTTTGCATACCTCTTCCGGTGTAAATGACACTCTCCTCACATCATTAGAAGACCTGTTTATACAATATTTGCAATTGTATATACACTCATTGGTAAAAAGGATTTTTAGCAAAGATATGCATCGTCCATCACCTGTAAATGTATGGCAAATACCACATGCTGACGCATTTCCAAGGTTCACACCATCCCCACCTCTGGCAGTCCCGCTGGAGGTGCATGCCACATCAAACTTTGCAGCATCTGATAAAATTGTCAGCTTATCCATAACTTCACTTGCAACAAATACCTCTGCCATAATAATTTCCTTTCAAAAAAAGAGTGCATAACCTCCCGTGAACATTTGTTCGTTAAAAAGATTATACACTCTCTTTATTAATTATTCAATACAAAAATCGAAAATTTGTTCGATTCACAAACAATATTGTTTTATCCTATTCCATTGTGAAGCATTGCTGGATATATAACGGAAATAGCGCCTCCAATTACCAGGCAAAGCAATGTATTTACTATCAGAGCCAGCATCCATCCTCCAATAATGGAACCAACTGCAAATACTAAAATCAAAATTACAAAAATAGTCATTTTTAACATTACCTGAATTGTAGATTTCACAGTATCCAATGAGTCTGTAGGAAGCATTGCCTCGAGAAACAGTCCTGTAGTAGACAACATAAAATCAATGGAAAGCATAGTAATATAGCACAATATTATCATCAATATGTTATCCTTCGATAACACTGCACCAATAATTACTGCTGGCAAAATATCTATGGCAGTGTTATATGTTACAGATAAAACGGCACAGAACACCTTTTTGTATGCATTGTCAGGCACCAGGAATAACCAGTTTTTGGAAGTCTCCTGTGCAATAGGATTGCCCACATTATTTATATAAATCATAAGCATAATTGTAACTGCTGGTGCAACAAATCCGTCATAATCAATCACTTTTGTACATAAAAGGCTTACACAAAGAGTTGTTATGGTATATACAAGCATTGTATTTGTCACAAAACCAAAATGAGCAAATCTTCTTCTATTATAAACCTGCTTAGTAAAAAATACATTTGCTCCACTTCCCTTAAGTACAGCCTCATGACGCACTTTTTTCTCTTTCTTTTTACCAAGTCCTGCGTTCTGGTTTTTACCTGCCTTCTGATTCTGAAGCTTGATGTCACGTACTCTTGCACCCTCCATTGCATCCTCATAAAAGTCTGCATCCATTCTCCAGATAGCAACTACAATAACTAACGAGCCAACAACATAGAGTACACCATATATGAAAGCACTCAGATTATTTCCTGCTATTGCAGACATAACCATGGCCTTAAGCCATCCAAAAAACGGAATATACCAGGTCCACTTTGCACAATATACATTCTGTACTGTAGCAATGATATCATTGCCATTATTCAAAAATGAAATAATTCCAGGTGCAACAAAAATTCCGACAAGAACAAACATAATTGGTATAATCATCTTCTGTAATTTTGTAAATACACTTCTGAGTGTATATACAAATACTGAAACCAGCTCACTCCAAACCAGAATCATTGCCCATGCCACTAACAATGAGATTACCGCTCCCCATGACAATCCCAGATTAATCATTAGATTTGGAATCTGGAACACCATATACAGGGAAACAAGAAGCAGTGTAAGCATCTGGAAGGATAACCTGAACACCATAACTGTCTGCGGCTTTTTAGGTGCTGTAAACAAGAGGTTTACATCTGCAAGTAAGAACAATTCATTGCCATTTTTCTGACCTGAATACAGTCCAATCAGGATAAAAATAAGGAATAATCCCTCCACAACAAGCTCTACAAAAGAGAATGCGACCTGTTTATCTTCCTCTGACATACCGCCATCCATTCTCTCTCCGTCGGCATTGTACATTCCATCTTCACCAACATACTCGCCTTCCTCGTCATATCCACCATCCTCATAATAGTTGCCGTACTTATCATATTCTCCATCTGAAACTCCAACATACTGACCATTTTCATCATAGATATAATGCTCTACATCTTCTACATAGTTGCCGTCCTCATCATATCTTCCAAGTTCTTCGCCAACGTAATTGCCTTCAGCATCATATGCATATTCGGTTATCATATTGTCAGCCACTGCCCAACCAATCACACCGCCAGCAACTCCAAATAAGACAGTTATACCAATAATGCATGCAATTACAATAATAAATGTGCTTCTGAACATTTTCTTGATGGAATTAATAAACGTATGAAACGCATAATATCCCCAAAGTTTCATTATTCCACCTTCCCCTCTGTTATCTCAAAGAAGATATCCTCCAGCTTCTTATCTCCATTTTCCACATCTTCTTTATTAACAACTGCTTCAACATGACCATTTTTCATAATGTATGTTGTGTCCCAAAGCTCCTCAACACTATCAATCATATGTGTACTTACAAGGACCATGCATCCCTGCTCCTTCAGCTCGCTCATAATAAGCTTAAGCTCCTTGATTGCATGTGGATCCAGACCAATCATTGGCTCGTCAAACAATACAAGCTTTGGCTTTGGCAAAAGTCCACAACAAATACTTACCTTCTGCTGCATACCCTTTGACAACTCATCACCAAATTTTTTCTTTTTATCAGATAACTCAAACCTGTCTAAAAGCTCATTCTTGTAATCCTCATAGTTTTTGAGCTTATATGCTCTGGCAATGAACTCCATATGTTCTTCTACTGTGAGATTAGGGTAGAGAGATGGAATTTCTGGAACATATCCCATTATTGCCTTTGCATCAATTGATTTATTATTCATTCCATTAACAGTAATATTGCCCTCGTATTTGAGAAATCCCATAATACTCTTGATAATTGTACTTTTTCCTGCACCATTTGGTCCAAGTAAGATTCCAATCTGTCCATCTGGAATCTGAAAGGTAATATCTGAATTGGCTACTACTTTGTGATACCTTTTTGTAACGTGTGAAACTTCTAACATAATTCCCTCCTAATGTATAGTTTTCCAAAACTTGTTGATATTCTATCATATGATTGTTTATTTTTTTATATTGGGTTTCTTAATATAACCTTAAACTTACTATACTTGCACAACGTAAACAAATACTCTTTCTTGGTGGCGGCCAGAATCATCTCTTTTGCCAATCTAAATATGCCCCAAAAACATACGACACCTTTTACCACCCCGCCCTCACAAAAAAGAAGGATGCACCTAGCATCCTTCAATTTCTTTAATATTAAATTCGTTTCCCTGTTGAAGATATGTGTGTTCACTGCCACAATGGGGGCATATCTTACCATGCTCCACCGTTCCGTAAGTCTTGCCACAATCCTCACAATATGTGATTGCCGGAATCTGTTCCACGTACAGCTTGGCAGTTTTCATATGCTCTGACCGATTTGCAACCGCCCATTTCCACACATCATGAAGATACGACTCAATTACAGTAGACACCTCTCCAAGCTCTAATGTGACAGATTCGATTTCAGTGAGATTATTCTCCTCACAAATCTCCTCTACCATTTTGATAACATGAAATACAACACCTAATTCGTGCATTCTATTCTCTCCATATCCAGTTGCTGCCCGAAGGCAGCAACCAAACACTTAATTTATTTATTATTGTCTTATTTCTTCTTGCTGAATTTAATCTTAATAGCCTGCTTAGCACCATTTGGAAGGATATACTTAAGCTTATCCTCTGCCTTTCTCATAGTACTAGCCTCTGGAAGTTCTCTGTGAAGATGGATTGCATCAAACTCGCATCTTGTTGTGCAAAGTCCACAGCCTACACACTTATTCGTATCTACAATTGAAGCTCCGCATCCAAGACATCTTGCTGTCTCTGCTTTCACCTGTTCCTCTGTAAATACAAGCTTAGAATCACGGAATGAGTCCTTGCCAATTGCCTCGTTATGTCCTGGTGTCTGACGTCCTGTATTATCATAGTTCTCAACAAGAATATCTGTCTTATCAAGCTCCTTGTAGTAATTTGGATTACGTCCAATTGTGAGTGATGAACCAGGCTGTACAAATCTGTGGATTGAGATAGCTGCTTCCTTACCTGCTGCAATTGCATCGATTGCAAATCTTGGTCCTGTAAACATATCTCCACCAACGAAAATATCATCAACTGTTGTCTGATATGTAACAGGGTCAGCAACTGGAGCTGGTCCTCTAAACTCAACTGCCTCATCCTTGAGCAAATCTCCCCATACTGTTGCCTGTCCAACTGAAAGAAGAACATTGCTACATGGGATTGTCATTGTATCATTCTCATCGTACTGTGGGTCAAAACGTCCTTCAGCATTCTTAACCTGTGTACATTTCTTGAATACGATTCCTGTAACCTTTCCGTTCTCTGTGAGAATTTCCTTTGGTCCCCATCCGCCACGGAACTCGATTCCTTCTGACTCAGCCAGCTCAATTTCTTCTGGAAGAGCAGGCATGATATCACGTGTCTCAAGCGAAACCTGGAATACCTTTGGTGAACTGCAACGTACTGCTGAACGTGATACGTCGATAGCAACGTTTCCACCACCGATTACAACTGTATCTCCAGATAATTTATAATTTTCATTATCAGTTGTTAAGTGAAGGAAATCAACACCTGTCATAACGCCCTCAGCGTCCTCTCCAGGAACATTTACCTTTCGACCACCCTGGCATCCGATTGCAACATAAAATGCCTCATATCCATCTTCGCGAAGTTCTTTAAGAGTAATATCTTTTCCTACTTCTACGCCTGTTCTGAATTCTACACCCATCTCACGGAGGATATCAATTTCTGCTGCAACAATATCCTTCTCCAGAACGAATGAAGGAATACCATAAACAACCATTCCACCAAGCTTCTCATTCTTCTCGAATATTGTTGGTTTATAACCTTTCTCTGCAAGATAGTATGCACATGAAATACCTGCTGGTCCACCACCAATGATTGCGATCTTCTGGTTGAACTCTCCTGCTAATGTAGGAACAACCTTCTTAGGGATAAATCTTGTCTCTGAATTAAGGTCATGCATAGCAATGAATTTCTTTACTTCATCAATTGCAATTGCCTCATCGATTGTTCCACGAGTACAAGCATCCTCACATCGACGGTTACATACATGTCCACAGATTGCTGGGAGAGGATTGTTCTTCTTGATCAATTCAAGAGCATCTGTATATCTTCCCTGTGCTGCAAGCTTGAGGTAGCCCTGCACAGCAATATGGGCTGGACATGCTGTTTTACATGGAGCTGTTCCAGACTCATGTGTCTCGATACGATTCTTATCCCTGTAATTTTCAGTCCACATCTCAGGTCCCCACTTCTTCTCTGATGGAAGTGGCATCTTAGGATACTGAACCTCTGAACCATCTTTCTTGCAAAGTTTCTGTCCAAGTGTAACAGCACCTGCTGGACAAACCTCTACACAACGTCCGCATGCAACACAGTTCTCCTTCTCAACACGAGCTACATATGCCGAACGTGACATATTTGGAGTGTTAAATAGCTGTGATGTACGAAGAGCATAACACACATTTACATTACAGTTACAAATAGCAAAAATCTTATCCTCACCATCAATATTTGTAATCTGGTGAACAAAACCATTGTCTTCTGCTTTTTTGAAAATCTTTAATGCTTCCTCTTTTGTGATGTAGTGACCACCCTTGTTTGTCTCAACAACATAGTCAGCCATATCACCAACTGCAATACACCAGCCTTCCGGATCATCTGCACAGCCTTCACCATAGGTTGCACGTGAACGACGGCATGAACATGGGCTTGCCGCATATTTTCCTTCGTATTTATCAAGCCAGTGAGAAATATGCTCCACAGAAACAGATTTATTCTCCATCTCAATAGCCTTCTCAACCGGAATAACATGCATTCCAATTCCAGCTCCACCCAGGGGAACCATTGGTGTAACCTTCTCAAGTGGAAGACGGCTCATTCTCTCAAAGAAACGTCCCATCTCAGGATGCTCCTCAAGCAATTCCATATTCATGTTGGCAAACTCAGCAGCTCCTGGAACATACATTGGAAGAACCCACTGTTTCTCATGCTGTGGATTCTCATAGTTCCACTCAATGATTCCATTGTATGACATTTCCTCAAGCTCTTTGAGAAGCTGGTCGTCTGACAAATTGAGTTTCTTGCAGATTTTCTTCATATCCGCAAATGTTCTTGGCTTTCTCTTTTTCATAAGAATACCAATCTCGCACTGCAAATCTGTAACAAGTGGTGCAATACCCCAGTACTCTGGTGATTCTTTTGTAAGCTTCTCTTTTCCAAGAATAATTTCCGCACGGTCTGTAACCACCTTCGCAAGTCTGATAACTGCCTCACGAGCTGGCTCATCATTTTTTACTGTTTCTGGCACGAATCCGCCTAATGGATCTGACATAATATACACTCCTTCGCTTATACCTATTTGTCTATTAACTGTTATCTCTTATTAATTTAAACTCTTACTTAACTCTTTTTCTCTTATATCTAAATTTTCAAATGTTATATCCCTTATTTATTACCTTTATAT
>CAMFPD010000084.1 GCA_945971355.1 uncultured Lachnobacterium sp. | reverse complement strand
CTGTGGGATCTTCCAGAAATTTGTGTAGAAACTGTGAGAATTATAGAGCGTCAAGGTTACTATTCAGTGATTAGCCAAAGCCAATAAAATCAAAGGGTGCAGGGAATGTGTTATTAGATTGTAACAAACTTTTCTGCACCCTTTTGTGATTATTTGATAAATGCTGCTTCAACAACATCGTATATATTTTTGTTTTGCATTTTTGCGTTTTCAATTATGGTAAGTGCATCACAAATATGCTGTCCACCAGAATCACTTCGGAGCACAACAGCTTGCTTTTGTTTTCTTTTGAATTTTCTTAGTTCTCGTTCACTGATGTTATTCGTATAGTCAATATCGGGATGTTTGAGAAAGTATAGATGGTGATCTTGGTATTCTCGCAACCTTTTTTGAAGATTAAATCCATCCATGTAATCTTTGGTTGGTGGATTATTTTCGTATTCATTAGCAGCAAGTTCAAGAATTGAAATATATTTATCGGTCAGATAGTAACAATAAAATATGAAAGTGTCCTATTTAATACTCATATATTTTGAGATAATCCCTTCATCAAAAGAAAACAAGAAAGAAGATTTTTGAAAAGGAGATTATTATGGAACTGGATAAGGAGACAATTATAACAATTTTAATTATGGCAATTATGGGAGCAATTGGAATAGTCACATTAATAGGAGCCATGTTTGGGTTGTCCTTTGCAAAGCTTGGTATGATAACTGTTTTGGGGCTTATTGTAGGTGTGGCAGGACTCATATTTGGAGCACTTGTTATTGCTAACACTAAATGTTGATAAAAAAAGTATAAAATATAAGTTGAGAGCACTATATTTGGTTGACTGCCCACTTGCTGTTATTTATAATGATTATGAGTAACTGCGCAATTTAATTACTGAGGGAAAAATGAAGAAAAAGTACAAGATTTTATTTTCTATAATTATTATGTTTTCGCTTTTGGTTGGGCAAATATATGTAAATCCAACTTGGGTTTATGCGTATGAAGAGAAAGCAGCCCTGATAGTGTGCACTGAAGGAGAAGTTGTTGCTGCTCGTTCAGGACCGGGAACAGAATATGAGATACAACATAATTTGGCTAATGGAAAAGTAATAACAATATTGGATGAAGCCTATGATACCAACAACATGTTATGGTATAAGATTCGTTATAACCTGATTAAGGATAATTCGGAATGTGTTAGTTATGTTAGGTCTGATTTTGTGTCTATAACAGGTGATGTGACAGATAATGGCACACTTCCAGATGATGAGATGGCACAATACAGTGTTATGACGTTAAGTGAGCCATATGCACAGCAACTGCGAAACATTGGATTTCCGGAAAGCTACATACCGAATCTGGTTGCGTTACATACTAAATATCCCAACTGGACATTTACAGCTCAAAATACAGGGTTGGATTGGAACACCGTATTGGATAAGGAAATGAGAAATGGTGTTAATCTTGTTCAATCTTCAGATGACGACGCTAAGAAATCTACAAATTCTGGAGCATATAATCTGTATACTAACAAATGGACAGAATATGAGACTGGCTGGGTTGCTGTGGGCAGAGATTACCTTGCGTACTGTATGGACCCACGTAATTTCCTGAATGAGACAAGCATTTATATGTTTGAGAATATTTCATATAATCCGAACCAGTCCTTAGCAGGAGTGCAGAGTATTGTTGCGGGAACCTTTATGGAGGGAACACAGGATTATAGCAATGAAAGTATTGATTATGCCAGTTCCATATATGGAATAGCGCAGACATCTGGAGTAAGCTCATACCATATCGCATCAAAGATAAAGCAGGAACAGGGAATAGATGGAATCAGCCCTTTGATTTCCGGTACATATGCTGGATTTGAAGGATACTACAATTTCTTTAATTTTAATGCCTATGGTTCGACGGAAGATGCAATATATAGAAGAGGGTTGACTTATGCCAAGAATCAGGAATGGTCTTCTAGATATCTTTCTATATTAGGCGGGGCAAATAAGGTAAAAAGCGATTATATAGATAGAGGTCAGAATACAATATATTTGGAAAAGTTTAATGTATCTAGTGAAGCTGCAATTGGAACTCATCAGTATATGAGCAATGTATCAGGTGCCATATCTGAGGGACAGTCAGTAGGAAAAGGGTATACGGACAAGAATCAGGCATTCAATTTTGTTATTCCTGTATATGCAAATATGCCGGAAAAAGCATGCTCGTTTACAATATCAGGAAATCCAAACAACTATTTGAGTTCTCTTGCAATATCAGGATTACCACTCACACCAGGCTTTGATGCTACAAGAGAGAGCTATTCTGTAGTTGTTGATAATTCAGTAAGTAGTATAATTGTTTCTGCAACGCCTATTGTTGGGACTTCCACAGTTTCGGGAACAGGAACTTATAATCTGAATGTAGGTACAAACACTATTCAGGTTGTATGCAAATCACAGAGTGGTTCGCCTAGAACATATACTATAACTGTTTCAAGGTTAGAACAGGGAGTGTCGGGAGGCAGCGTTGTTGATGGAAGTGCTGGTATTACATCCTCAGTATATTCTGTTGGAACATATATCACCGGAGTTCAGCCGGGAACAGATGCAGGCGCATTTATGAGCAGTTTGTCATCGTCATATACATTAAAACTTCTCGATGCATCAGGAAATGAAAAAACTGGAACTGTCGCTACAGGAAATATTGTTGCAGCATATGATGGAAGCGGAAATCAGGTCGCTGCCGTAAAGGTGGTAATCTACGGAGACGTGAATGGAGATGGAACTGTAAGTGTTCTGGATATGATAAAGATGAACAGACATATTATAGGTAGTGGTTCATTAACAAATGAGTACCTTGAAGCGGCAGATGCCAATAGAAGAGGTGATGGTGCTACGGTTCTTGATATGATAGTAATGAATAATCATATAACTGGAAAGAAAGTAATAAGTCAATAGTGAGGTAAAGATGAAAAAGATAATTAGCGGTATAATGGCAATGGCATTAGCCTTATTACTTGTAATTCAACCAAATAGTGTTGTAAAGGCGGAGAGCGTATCCTTAAGTGTAAGTGCAAGTACTGTGAATGTAGGAGATACTGTTTCTGTAACGGTTTCTTGTCCGTCAGGATATGGTGTAGATGTAATAATAAGTGTAGATAATACGTCTGTGTTAGCTGGGGGGAATGATACAATTGTTGTTATCGGAGATGCAGCAGGACAGTCAAATTCGTCTGCACCTATTAGTTTTTCGGCAGTAGGTGCTGGAACATGTACAATCAGTGCTTCAGTTAGAACTGCTGGTGATTCAAATGGTGATCCGGTAGAGTTTGGTGGCGCTAGTGCAACTATTACAGTTAATAATGCAGTAACTGAACCACCAGCGGATAATGGAGGTACAGATGCAGGAACTGGTGATACAGGCACTACAACAACACCAACATTGTCTTCAGACAATACTTTGAAATCTCTGGTACTTTCTAACGGAACGTTGTCACCAGCGTTTTCATCTAAGACAAAAAATTATACTGCAACAGTTGATAACAGTGTTACTTCTTTAGCTATTACAGCAACACCGACAAATGCAGCTGCTAAGGTTACATCCGTTTCGGGAAAAGACAATCTTGAGGTTGGGGAGAATACAATTACCATTACAGTTAAAGCTGAGAATGGAGTTACAACGACATATACAATAGTTGTTACAAGGAGAAGTGAGACTGATCCGGAAAATACTGATATTCCGGAAGAACAAAAAATATATGAAGTCAGTGGAAACAGATGGAAGATTTCTACTGAGATTTTGGAGGAAGAAATACCTCAGGATTTCACAATGACTACTATTTTAATTGACAATCTGGAGTATCCATGCCTGAGCTTTGATAAAGGTGGATTAGATTTGATAAAAATGACAAGTGAAGATGGATTAAATACAGGCTTGTTTGTTTACGATCAGCAACAAGGCGCAATCTATTCATTTGCTAAAATATCAGGGGAAGAGCATTATGTTATTATTTTGATGCCGGATGTGTCAGAGGTGCCTAGTGGCTATGCGGAAGTTACACTCTCTATTGAAGGAAAGGCGGATGTTGTAGCTTACCAGAAAATCGAGGGCGAATCACAAACACAGACAGATTCAGATGCTACAAATACAGAGTCTGTTGAACAGGAAAACGTAGATCCTGAAGCTCCTGAAAACGCAGATGGAGTAAGTGTTGGTTTATTTGATTTGTTTGCACCAGAGGTTATTTATGGAGCAGAACTAGTTCAGGATGACTTCTACTTAATATATTGTATGAATGATAGAGGCGAGAAAGGCTGGTATCAGTATGATAATGTAGAGGGAACATTTATTAGATATGTGGCTCCAATTGCTACTGTGGAACAAGTCGAACAAGTTCAAACCACAGATAGTGCAATGGAGGCAGAACTTGCAAATCTCAAGATGGAGAGAACTATTATTCTCTGTGCTTGTGGTGTTATCTTCATTCTTTTACTTATTATCATTATTGCCTTGGCTATAAGGATTGCAAATGCAAAAAAAGATTTTATGAAGGAACTTGAAGAAAATGACCAGGATGATATTTACCATGAGAATGAAAAATCAGCAGAGGAAGAAGAGTACATCAACTTTAAAGAGGAAGTAGAGAATAAATCGGACATAAAAGTAAATGACATAGGAACTGATAAAGTAGAAGAAATAGAAAAAATCAACGAAGAGAATGACAAAGAAGTAGAAAAAGACAAGGAAGTAGATAAAGACATTATCTTGAATCTGGAGAATGCTTTGGAGCAAGAGGTATCTGTAGAACGGCTGGAATCAGTGAAAAAAGAAGAAAAGACTGTTCAGGACGAAGAGGATGACTCTAAAAAGAAGCCGAGGAAAAAATGGGGCAAAAAGAAAGAAAATCTAGAGGAAGATGAAGAAGATATAACATTTATAGATTTATAGAGTGGAGGCTTTGAAACTTGAAATCGTATACAAAGAAGGCAAAAAAAGCCTTAGATATTGCAAATCGCATATCTAAAAGCATGAATTACAATTATGTTGGAACTGAGCATCTGTTAGTAGGACTTTTAAAGGAAGGCAGTGGAGTTGCAGCAGAAGTATTATCATCAAACGGAGTGGAATTAGACAAACTGATTCAGATGATAAAAGAATTGATATCTCCAGGAGAGGATGTATTAGTCGCAGATAGAGATGGCATGTCTCCGAGAACTCAGATGGTTGTAAGCAGAGCTGAGGAAGAAGCAGAGAGATTTGACAGTGAAGAGATTGGTACTGAGCATCTTTTACTTGCGTTGTTAACAGAAGGAGACTGTGCTGCATCCAGACTTCTCAATACAATGGAAATCAATGTTCAAAAACTTATTATGGATACTATAACTGCAATGGGGGAGAATCCTGCAAAATACAGAGAAGAATTGCAGAAGGGAAGAAAGTCTCCGCAGGGAGCTGTTTCAACCCCAACGTTAGATCAGTATTCAAGGGATTTGACGGAAATGGCAAGGGAAGGATGTCTTGATCCGGTTGTTGGAAGAAAAGTTGAAACAGATAGAGTGATTCAGATATTATGTAGAAGAGGGAAGAATAATCCTTGTCTAATAGGAGAGCCTGGAGTAGGAAAAACAGCTATTATTGAGGGGATAGCACAGAGTATTGCCAATGGTTCAGTCCCAGAAATAATCGCAGATAAAAGAGTTGTATCTCTGGATATGTCTGGCATGGTGGCTAAGTCAAAATACAGAGGTGAATTCGAAGAACGTATCAAGAAGGTTATTAATGAGGTTAGACTTGCTGGAAATGTCCTTCTTTTTATAGATGAGTTGCATACAATCATAGGAGCAGGAGGAGCAGAAGGTGCTCTTGATGCATCTAATATTCTGAAACCAGCATTAGCCAGAGGTGAAGTGCAGGTTATTGGTGCTACTACAATTGATGAATATAGAAAACATATAGAGAAAGATGCAGCTTTGGAAAGAAGATTCCAGCCGGTTATGGTTGAAGAACCAAGTGGGAAAGAAGCTGTTGAAATATTAAAAGGGCTCAGAAGTCTCTACGAAAAGCACCATAATGTTCAAATTAGTGATGAAGCAGTGGAAGCAGCTGTTTCGCTCTCAAGTAGATATATTAATGATAGATTCTTGCCTGATAAGGCAATTGATTTGATGGATGAAGCGGCTGCTAAGCTTAGGTTGAAGGGTATCAAAAATGCAGATAGTTTATCCGATTTGAAAGCTCATATTACAGAGCTACAGGAAGAAATTGAGGATAACTTGAAAAAAGGTGATATCGACACTGCGAAGGAACTGAAGAAACAAAAGGAAGATGTCCAAAAGGAGTTTGATAAGCAGGCAAACAAAAATAGGAAAGGTTCAAG
Source organism: uncultured Lachnobacterium sp. (assembly GCA_945971355.1). Lineage (GTDB taxonomy): Bacteria > Bacillota > Clostridia > Lachnospirales > Lachnospiraceae > Roseburia. The sequence goes on along the minus strand of CAMFPD010000084.1, from coordinate 2,267 downwards.
AACAAAAGCACTTGTTGTAGGTGAAAATGAAATTGCTGAGGTTGTAGCTGGATGGACCAAGATCCCTGTTAATAAGTTGACTGAGAATGAGGCATCGAGATTGGCTAAGCTTGAAAATATCCTTCATAAGAGAGTTATAGGTCAGGAGGAAGCTGTATCTGCAGTGGCAAAGGCTGTAAGGAGAGGTCGCGTCGGACTTAAAGATCCTAGTAGACCAATTGGTTCATTTTTGTTTCTGGGACCTACAGGTGTTGGTAAAACAGAGGTATCAAAGGCATTAGCAGAAGCTGTCTTTGGAAGAGAAGAAGCTATGATCAGAGTTGATATGTCTGAGTATATGGAGAAGCATAGTGTCTCAAAGATGATAGGTTCTCCACCAGGTTATGTTGGACATGATGATGGAGGTCAGTTGTCGGAGAAGGTGAGGAGAAATCCGTTTTCTGTGATTCTATTTGATGAGATTGAGAAAGCACATCCAGATGTGTTTAATATTCTTCTACAGGTTTTGGACGACGGAAGAATTACAGATTCTCAAGGCAGACTAGTAGACTTCAAGAATACCATCATTATAATGACTTCTAATGCAGGAGCATCAGCAATTGTTGAACCTAAGAAACTCGGATTTGGAAGTAAAGAGGATGAGAAGCATGACCATGAGGTTATGAAGAATGGCGTCATGGAGGAAGTGAAACGTATATTCAAACCAGAGTTTCTTAATCGTATAGACGAGACTATTGTGTTTAGAACTTTGAATAAAGAGGATATGAAGAAGATTGTGACATTGCTGGCAAAAGAGTTGGAGAAGCGATGCAGTGAACAGCTTGATATCAAACTTACAATCAAAGAGGGTGCAAAGGCTTTAATTGTGGAGAAGGCTTATGATAAGAAGTATGGTGCCAGACCTCTGAAAAGAAAGATACAGGAAGAAATAGAAGATAGACTTTCAGAGGCAATAATAGAGGGCAAAGTCAGAGCTTCAGATGAAGTTGTTATTTCTACTAAAAATAAAGAAATTTCGTTGACGGTAATAGGAAAATAGAATTATAATTATCGTATCAAAGTTGAATGTCACGGGAGGATAAAGATGGCTGCAATTAGTGAATTGATTCGTAAAGAAGACAATGGAAGTATTAGCTTTGGGGACTATACATTAGATTCGAAGGCTAAATTAGATAATTTTGAATTTAATGGTGATATTTATAAAGTGAAGACTTTTAAAGAAATTACAAAGCTTGAAAGGAATGGCGTGTTTGTTTATGAATCTGTTCCAGGAACAGCTGTAAATGATTATAAAGAAGACGAGAAGCTTGTTGAGTTTACAGTGGATGGACCGGAAGATGCACAGATTACATTGGAATTAGAAGAAGATAATGAGTATGAGATTTCTATAAATGGAGAATCAGCAGGCATTATGAAGACAAATCTTGGAGGAAAGCTTAGTCTTAGTGTAGAACTTCAGGATGCAGAATCTGTAGCAATCAAAGTTGAGAAGAAGTAATTGTTAGAATGTTAAGCAGCCCGGCCTAAAGCCGGGCTGTTGTTTTGAGGTGGATTAATGGCTAAAGGGAAAACGACGGTATATTTTTGTCAAGAATGTGGATATGAATCTACAAAATGGATGGGACAGTGTCCGGGATGTAGGGAATGGAATACATTTGTTGAAGAAATAGTGGATAAAAAGGTTGCTGGAACAATTGGAAAGATGAAAAAGGAAAACTCAGAAGCTGTTCCAGTTCCGTTATCTAAGGTAGAATTTACAGAGACAGATAGAACCACAACTAGAATTGCTGAGTTGGACAGAGTATTAGGTGGAGGTATCGTAAGTGGATCGTTGGTTCTGGTTGGAGGAGATCCTGGCATAGGCAAATCCACATTATTATTGCAGGTATGTCAGAATTTATCAGACCAAAATCTGTCAGTACTGTATGTGTCTGGTGAGGAATCACTTCAACAAATAAAAATCAGAGCAGAAAGAATCGGAAAATTTAATGACTGTCTTGAATTATTGTGTGAGACAAGCTTAGATGTGATTAAAGCTGTAATAGAAAAGAAAAAACCTCAGATTGTCATAATTGATTCAATCCAGACAATGTTTAATGAGAATGTCGGTTCGGCACCAGGAAGTGTTTCTCAGGTCAGGGAAGCGACTGGCGTTCTTATGCAGATTGCAAAAGGTATGAACATATCTATTTTCATAGTGGGACATGTGACCAAGGAAGGTGTGGTTGCAGGACCGAGGGTTTTGGAGCATATGGTTGATACAGTTT
>CAMFPD010000083.1 GCA_945971355.1 uncultured Lachnobacterium sp. | reverse complement strand
AATAATTGTTCCCTGAATCATATAGTTGATTACATCCTTAGTGATTTCTTCCTCGAACTTTGATTTCATACTCTCTGGATATCGATGCACCAGAAAATGAATATTGTATTTGTCCTCTTTTCTTGAAATAAATGCACTAATATACAAACCGTTCATAACAGCTGTCAGGATTTCATCATCGGTAATTTTTATATCCAATGAATATGATTTGGACACGAGGTAGTATTTATCCTCGCGCTTCACAATCTGCTTGTCAGTGATTTCACCGATTGAAAAGTTTTGCACATGATTTGCCAGAGCAAATATAAAATCACTGTCCAAGTTGTTGTCATATATGTAGTTTAATATGTCTCTAGGTGTGTAACTCATTTTTTCTCGCAATCTAGCACTAATACTAGCCTCTATTTTGAATTAAAAGCCAGTATTAGTGTATCATAATATTACTTACGTAAACAGCAATTATTTTGTCTTATGTTAATAAGTGTGGCGATATTGATAAACAGAAGTCCCAAAATAAGCCAAATGCTGTGTTCTGATTCTGTTATCATATTTATAATCACAAATGTAATGCCTAGCAATGCAAATGATACACGTGAAATAGTCATAATGCGTGACTTGGTATCTTTTGAATTTTTTGGTGAAGTATTATTTGTATTCATTACTCTTCCCTCCCAAGTAAACGCATTTTAAAGGCACGGATTTTTGCCATTCTTCCTGTTAGGAATAAAATGCCAAGAATCATTGCTCCCAGGGCAATTCCGATTGTTGCTCCATCTAAAAATCCTGTCCAGAAGGTGCCATTCAAATCCATAAATTCGGCTGTGGTATGAATGATAAGTGCTATAATTCCAATGACAAAGTAGATTAAAACGATGCGTGTCATTTTCTTCTTATTTTCATTACCATACTCTGCAACCTTTAATACTGTTTCTTTTGTTTCTGAATCCATTTTCTTATTTTTCCTCTCTCCATCAAGTATTTCACGGAGATCGACTTCAAAATAATCAGACATTTCAATAAGAATATCAATGTCAGGCATATTGTTACCGGTTTCCCATCGGGACACGGTTCTCCTTGCAACGTGAAATTTCTCTGCAAATTGTTCCTGAGTAAGCTCCTTTTCCTTTCGAAGCTCTTTGATGAAGCTACCGATTTTTGTCTGATCCATAATGTGTGACCTCCTTGATGTATCCACCATAACAAGTGGTAGAGTAAAAATACAGGACACAGAATGAGCAAACACGCAAAATTGCGGATGAGACAAGGTGTGTCCTATAGAAATAATACAGAAAATCTCACAGAAATGCCATGATTTTTTGATAGTCTACGAAAATTTCCTGTGCAGCAAGTTTATCCATCCTTTTAAGAGACACCATAACTGTGCAGAATGAACATAAAAAACGGGGCAATTTGCGACAAATAATATTATAAAAACGGGGCAAATGATGTATTTACTATGTTGGATAAAGAACTTAAATTCGATAGATATGAAAACAGCTTTTTGTGGTTAAAAGATGCAGGTGTTGCTTTACCAGTTTATAATGTGGATGCTCCAGTTATCCCTCTTTTGGCAAGTAAGAGTAGTAATGTATTTAGACTTTTTTCCAGTGATACTGGATTACTTACAAGTGCATATCCAGAAGAAACCAAAATTGAATTGATCAATAAAAATGGAGAAGTAAATAATGGAGCTCATTTTGAAAATGCTGTTGCACAACAATTAACAGCTAATGGTTTTGAACCATATTTTTGTAAAAAGAAAAATATAGGCGAGATGGATTTTGCGATAGTGATAAAGCAAAACTAATAAACAATCCGCTATACCAAGTCTTTTACTTAGTATAGCGGATTCGATTTATAAAGAATCACCCAATCAACACATTCTTTCCCTCGAAAGCGAAACCATAACTGCGGATACGCTTTGATGGAATGCCACGGGCGGTTAATTGTGCGGCGTACTGTTTTTCTTCAATTTGGCTCAGAGCCGCCTGTACAGTGTCCTCAAGACTATTTTCTCTTCTTGGGTTGATAACTTTAAACTCCAGAATAATGGCATCATCCTGTTCTGGATTCCTTGGTTCGAGCATCACATCATATCTGCCAAAACCACTCTCTCTGTTTGATGTGATGAGATACCTGCCCTGGAGTTCAACAATCAGCCCAAGCACAAACCCATGATAAAATCGCTCCGATTCCTCTCCAGCCAAACTTTTTCCAGTGTCAAAATAGCTGAATGTATTAAGTGCAACACGGTTCATATATGCATTCATCGCCTCGACATCATCCTGTAACATTGCCTTGATAAAATCATTATAATCTTTTCTAATCCCTGCAAACCATCCACGCACCATCCCCTCAAACATAAGTTCCACTTCGTAATTCGTGAGTGCCAGTTCATACATCTGTTCTTCACCAAATGCCAAGTGCTCCATCCGATCATAAGAAAGAACCTTTAAGTATCCGCTCGCCAGAAGCAGGCTCCATACAGCTTCCTCACTTCCATCCAGCTGACTGTAGACAATCTGTTCATCAATTGGTGTACGTATCGTTTCTCCACACAGTAAACTCTCAAACTTTTCCTTTATTCCACGATTTCCTTCCCGAAGCAGTTTTCCAACCAGACTGTTAGAGCTGGTGTTAGCCCAATAGGTTGTAAAAATTCCTTTATCAACAAAATTCAGGATAGACCATGGATTATAGATATCCTTATGCTTTCCAAAGATAAAGCCGTCATACCAGTATTTCACCTTTTCCTTTTCTGTATTAAGACCACATTCTTTAAGTGCTGTAAATACCTCTTTCTCAGTAAAACCAAAGGATGTGGCATATTTGTCAGAGGTTGTAGTTACCACTTCTAAATTGTTCAAATCAGAAAATATTGACTCTTTGCTGACTCGTGTGATACCAGTCATAATCCCACGTTCAAGCCATGGATTTGTCTTAAAAGTGGAATTGAACAGGCTTCTGGTAAAACCTACTAGTTCATCCCAATACCCATCCACATAAGCTTCCTGCATGGGTGTATCATATTCGTCCAAGAGAATAATTACTTTTTTACCATAGTAGCGGTATAGGTAATCTGACAACTGATAAAGTGCTAAACTTGCATCGCTATCATCCATATCTTCTGAAACACGCTTAAAATATTTCACATCTGTTTCATAGAGTAAATTACTATTTAACAAAAAAGAATATTCTGCATATAGATTTGTAAGCATCTGACATATTTTCTTTCGGGTAGTTTGGTAATCACGTTCCTTCACATTGGCAAAAGACAGGCTGATGACAGGGTATGTTCCCTGAAGTTCTCTGTATTTTGGACTCTCCCAGATGGAGAGCCCCTCAAACAAATTGTTTCGATTTGCATAATTTACAGAAAAGAACTGCTCCACCATGCTCATGTTCAGTGTCTTACCAAAACGACGAGGGCGGGTAATCAGAGTTACATCATCTCCGCTTTCCCACCATTCTCTGATAAAATCTGTTTTATCTACATAGAAGTAGTTATTTTTTCTAATTTTCTCAAAATCTTGTATTCCAATTCCTACGGTTCTTGCCATATATGCCTCCCGAATAAAAGAATGTGATAATGAATAATCCGCTATACCAAGTCTTTTACTTAGTATAGCGGATTTGATTTTAAATTACAACAAAGTCCCTGTTGCAGTTTTTATATATAGTTGAGGCATTTTATATGCATTTCCTCTTCTTCCCCACAACAATCATGCCTGATGCTGATACAAGCACAAGTGCAAACAACCATCCGATTGGAGTATTGTCTCCTAAAACAAGTCCAGCATGTTATCCAGATATATTTCTTCTCTTACAATCAATTGATATTCAGGCTTAGTCATATAATATAGAAGAAACTCCAAAATTAACGCACTGCCCAGCCCCCTTCCTTCTATTTTGAAATTGGAAAATCCCATTGGCAGATAGGTATTTTGAATATCATCTATACCGATAAAACCTGGATTTGTCATTGCCTTGGAAAAACGATAACCATCGCTGGATTCTGGTGCACTACACTGGTGCTCAGGACAAAATTCACCGAGGTTTTTGCGGCTCACTGTCTCATAACAGCGTTTTCTGTCATTACATCCAAATGAGCAGCATTCATTACACAAAAATTCTACTTTGTCCTTTTGGTCAACTGATAGTGTATTTAATTTATCGAAAGCTTTGTTAAGGCGAAAATCTGGTACAACATATTGAAACTCGTCTCTATTTATCTCATTCAGAAGCTGGTCAAATTCTGTGAGAACCTTGGTTGTAGAGGATACAAAGTAAAATTCAGGATAATTGGTTTTCAAATACTTTAATAGCAACTCTGAGTGTACTATAACACCATTTTGTATATATTTATTTTTCCCTAACAAAGTACAGAGATTATTGCATTTTTTGTCTGTCAGGTGTTTTTCCTCAAGAAGGGAGTTGCTGAAGGTTAATCGTGCTGAAATACCATATTCCTGCATCAATGAGAGGACTTCTTTGGGATTGTAATCGCCAAATCCTGCCCGTCCTCCACCCCATATGCAATCACTTGGGGCTCCATATATGGAACCTATCTCACACCAATCGTGAAAATATTCTCTGTGCTTGCGGAATAATGGAAGAAACACACTATACAATTCATAAAATTCAAATAACCCTGGAAGGTGATAATATGCTTTTTCTTTATTCATTACCTTATATTTTTGTAGTATTTTTTCTTCTGCTTGTACATTTCTGTATCTGCAATTTTGAGGATGGAATCAAAATCAGTATCTATGGATTTTCTATAAACAGTTCCGATAGAGGCTGTGGTTCCCATCTGTATACGTGTTAAATTAACTTTTTCTTCAAAATCCGTTTCAGAGGTATTGGTCAGTAATGCTACAAATTCGTCTCCTCCCATTCGGTATACATTCTCATCACCAAAAATGGATTTGAGAATTTCGGCAGAACGCAGGATAAACTTATCTCCCGCGTCATGTCCTTGCTTGTCATTTACTTTTTTTAATCCATTTAAGTCGCACATAAGTACAGCCAAAGACATGTTAGAATCAGCTTTTATATTATAGAGCCAGTTTAAGGCTGTTCTGTTTCTGCAGTTTGTCAGCTGATCATGTGTGGCAATAAATTCCAAATTATGGGAATTATCACGTATTCTTATCATAAATGAAATAAGGAATTCCATCATTCCGATTAATTCTGAGATAATGTGTAATAAATTCTTGGGAGGATTGTCAACACCATAGAATCCAACCATTTTGCCTTTTATTATGATAGGGCCTGTAACAAGAGTATTAACTCCCTGTGGTTTTAAGATATTGTATACTGATTCACTGACTTTTTTGTAATCTTCAAGGTCGTAAATGATTATATTATGAGATTTCTCATACTGCTTATACCATACTTCTATGATTCCTTCATAAGGAACCTCCTGTAGGTTATCTATCTCACTGGAAACCCCTTCCTTGCACCATTCGTAGGTATTTCTAAATGTTCCATCATTGTTGTCTTCGAAGATATATGCACGATCTGAATCCAATTCCTCACCAATATACTGAACCAACTGGTTGATTATTTTCTCAGGATTCTCCTGAGAAGATGCATACCGAACCATGTCTGTGATGAAATTTTCATAAGCATTTATCCTATCATGTACGTCATTTGCATGTGCGCTCGCTGGTACCGAATCATCTTCCATAACTTCCCCATGAATGTGTACTCGACATTCATCTGGACACATAGCATCGAAACACTTGGCTTTTTCGGTGCCATAATCAAGGGAGGCACCATTTTTAAGTGCGTATACAGAAGGATATATGGTGTTCCACAGTTCGTGGCACAGTGGTGGACACAAATCATCCACAACAAAGGTATCACCGGTTTTTACATAACCACATCTGCATTTACTTTCTGTGACTGTTAATAATACTTTGCTCATATTTCGGTACCTCATATTAAACGTCAAATATACATTAATCATATCACACTAACGGACTAATGCAATAGAGCTGCACCGTTATAATCCATTAAAATCTTCATGGCGCAACTGATAGTTGCGGGAACTTGCAAAATAGCAATGATAAAGTGGTAGAAAATAAAATGCGTTATTGCTAATATAATACTTGCAACGCGGGACAAGATAAAAATAAAGGAGAAAGTGTATGAGTTTAGGAAGTAATCTACAGTATTTACGTCGTCTTAGTAAGAATATGACACAGGAGGCTTTGGCAGAGAAGCTTGGCGTTAGCCGCCAGACTATATCAAAGTGGGAAATGGATACGGCCCTTCCAGAGATAGATAAGGCTATTGAACTTTGCAGGATTTTTAACTGCTCTCTTGATAATTTATTTAGGGAGGAGATGGATAAAAGGAGTGACGCATATTCAAACATTCGAGTTGAAGAGGTTGAGGAATTTAGTTATGTGACATACACTGTTATTAGTACTGATCCTGAAGGTGATTCATTAGAGCATATCTATAAGGTTGCGAAGGAGAATGGAGTGGAAAATCCAAAGGTTATTGGATGGGATTTCCCTTGTCTGTCAAATGAGCAGATAAATGTATTCAATATGCATGGATATACAGCGGCATGGATTGTTCCAGAGGGGATAAATCCAGAAGGATTAGAGATAAAGGAACAGCCTAAGCACAGATATGCAGCTATTCATATTGAAAGACCATTTGATAATCCGTTTGTAACTATTCCAGGAGCATATCAGACGCTGGATTATTATATGAGAGTTAATGGACTGGTTAATAATGATGAGGGCGTAATTCCATGTTTTGAGACTGATGGAGAAAGTATGGATATCTATATCGCTTGTGAGTGATTTACCAGTTAAATTTTGGGTGGTTCTCTTGTGTGAGAGCTGCCATCTGAACCTGTACACTAAAAAATTGAGACACATATTCCCGAGAAACAAAATTACAACAGTTCCGCGGCTCAAAGAGTATATTAAATACACATTTCTCAGCCAACTATCCGTAATAAATACGCGGAACAAACTTGTAATTTTTTTCGAGGAAATATGTGTCTCAATTTTTATATGTGCAATGCCTCAGAGGGCAGCCTCCACACACTTTATTTCAGCACAGAGAAATTGCTTTCATTAGCGTAATCCTTGTGAACTCCATCATCATGGTATAATTCATACTCTGCACCTTCATATCCAATGAGAGTCATGTTTTTCTCATCAATATCGCTTGTGTTTTCTGCTGTTGGTGCAATAGGAATACACTTATTTTCACGAATAAATAAAGGAACTTCATTTAAAGCAACATTTACATAATGGATTCCTGCATTCATTTTTTCCTGATAAATACTTCCGTCACCCAAAAATTTTACAAACATCATGTTTTCTGGAAGATATACAAACCTACCTTCTGCATTCTGGGTATAAACAGGTGCAATCATTATCTCATCACCAAGCATCATCTGATCCTCAGTCTGCACAGCAATCTCATCGTCTGAATACACGAATGCCAATGGCTTGAACATCATGTCATCATTAAGAGCGGCTTTCATAAACTCGCTGTATAAATATGGAATCAGGCGATATCTTACTGAAATAATATTTCTAAAATCACAGGCATCCTCAAACTGATAGAACTCCTGCTCTCTTGTATCAAGTGCTGAATGATTTCTCATAAGTGGAGTAAATACACCTAAAGCTAACCAGCGCAGCAACAAATCTCTTGAAGTATCTGAACCAAATCCGCCTAAATCAGCCCCTGTATACAAAATACCAACCATGTTTAATGATGGAAGCATTTTGAGATTCATTAAAATATGGCTCCACCAGCTTAAGTTATCTCCCATCCATATTCCGCCGTAACGGTGCATTCCCACATAGGAAGAACGAGAAAACATGAGAACTCTCTCATCTGGTTTGATTCGCTCAAAGGCTTCACCTGCGGCTCTGGTCATATTATAGCCAAAGAGATTATGTACATCTGAATGGCATACTTTCTTACCATCCACTTCGTGGTAGAAGCTTTTGTAGTCGTCCGGATTATTTGATAATCCATTCAACTGCCAGAGAACATGGAATAGCGGAACCTTATTTGGGTCTTCAATGAACTCCTCCATGATTTGCTTAGCTTTTTCAAGTCCTTCAGGTGTGTGGAAAATAGCTGGTTCGTTCATATCATTCCAGAAACCGTCAATTCCCATATCAAGTAAGATTTTATATTTGTCTCCAAACCATTTTCTGGCATCAGGATTAAGAAAATCAGGAAAATGTGTTTCTCCTGGCCATACAGAGGCTATAAATTCACTTCCATCCTCTCTTTTACAGAAATATCCCTTTTCTATTCCTTCATCATATACATCATAGCCTTTTTCAATCTTGACACCTGCGTCAATAATTGGAACAAGATGGATATTCTGTGCTTTCATCTCTTCTACAAAGGCAGGAAAATCTGTAAATTCCTCTTTATGTAATGTAAAATCCTTGTAGTCATCCATATAGTCAATGTCCATATAAACCATATCCAGAGGAACATGATTTGCACGATGCTCTTTCACAACTTTTCTGAAATCGTACTTTGTCTTATAACCCCAGCGACTCTGACCATAACCAAAAGCAAATTTAGGCGGAATATAGCTTCTACCGATAATTTTTCTAAACTGCTTAATAAT
>CAMFPD010000082.1 GCA_945971355.1 uncultured Lachnobacterium sp. | reverse complement strand
CCCCTCTCATTTATATCTTCGACAAACTCATACTCACGCCATTGCCCCAGTCCCCCCTGTTTTTGGATTAAAAATATTTCAGTGCAGCTATTTAATACCTCATAGAACCCTGGAAACCTGGCGCCAAAATTGATAATTATACTATCATAATCCATTTCCTGACTGATAAATTGAAGAATCTTAATGTAAGTAGATGAATTAATCTCACATAAACTGTCTGTATTAATAACAGGATATATGTAATCCAGACTTCCCTGATGCACAATACATTCCGTAAATATCGCTTGGGAAAATCTGTCATTTTCTATCATTACAACTAATTCCTCCAACCCTTTTTCACATTGTGCATTCAACAATTGCTTAAGTCCGCTATTCTCCTGAACATCTATGACTATCACCTTTTTACTTTCGCTAATAATTGTCCCAAGGGTGGCTGTAAAAGGCAACTGATAATCATTTTCTGACAAAGAATAAACCCCCAATATCTGTGTTTTGGGAATAATTTGACCGCTTCCCTTTACCTGTCTTACCTCTGATGAAACATGAACTAGAACCTCGTCTATTATTTTATTAACCTCCTGATACTTCTCCACAATGTGTATTCCCTCCTCCTCTTGCCACGTATTCTCTTCCTCCAAGTCAGCTAACACAACTATTGGCCTAATGGCGATATCAACCAGTCCATCCTCCTCTCCAGAATATAGCAGAATATCAATACTCCTATCCTGCAACTCTTCTAGGGATTTCTTTGCGGTATATTCATGTACGTCTATCTGTTTGCTATAATGATTCATAATATATCGCACTAATCTTTTTGCGTATTCATCATCTCGTATATATATTCCCATAGCTACTTTTCTCAACTACTTCTCCCCTCCTTTCATCTCATTACTTTCAGAAGAACCATACTTATATAGCCTAACAGTATCTCCAGCGAAAAATGAATTTTTATGCTGTTATCTGCTTCTGGATATTCCCCATAATATCCACGGACAATATTTATCAAGTACAGCACTCCATTATTTATATTCTGTCTTACTCCTTTCGACTGAATCAGCTTAATTAGGCTTGCTATCGCTCCCCAGAAAAAAGCAAATCCCATACAGTAAGCCAATTCTTTGAAATTTGTAAAACATCCTACCAGTGAAAAAAGTTTGATATCTCCAGCGCCCAAAGCGCCTGCCAGATATAATAGATATAGAACTGCAATCGGAAAAATGAGATTTGGAATCATTTTCAAAACTTCTTCCAAACCATTAGAAAAAAATCGATAGAAAACTGCTACTATCATACCTATAAGTATCAGCCGATTACTGACCTTTAAGGTTTTAAAATCCTGTACCACCGCAATGGTTAAAAAAGCAAACAGGATAATCATTTTGCATCACCTCTTTTGTTGTGAACTGAATTATAGCAACTGCATTATTCCATGTCCACAGCAATTTCAAAACTTTTCGCAAATCAGCTTTATTAACAAATATTGCTCATTTTCTATGTCCAAAACTCTCTCATCCCTTATATTTACACTGCTAAGCCTTGTACACAACTCATTTTTCTTTCACCGTAATAGAAGAAATAAAAATTTTTTGTATAGATTTTCCATTTATGATTATACTTGTAAAAAGGGATTTGTCTGGAAAGAGAGGTAATATGAGTATATTTAGAACATCAAACGAAACAGTTGACGGATACCAACTACTGCTTCGGGATCTAGAGCAAACCACCGATGACCTGAAGGATGCTTACAATAATCTGGAAAATGTCGTTGAACCTGATTTAATTGATTACTATATTTACCAGGTGCAAGCAGTTTCAGTGCGATATAAGTTTTTACTTAATTGTGTCAAAAAATTAGAGGATCCTTACGCGAAGAATCCTCTTTGAGCATCACTTATGCAATTTTCTACCAAATAATTTTTGCCATATGTTATACCCGCATAAACATGTTGTATGTTCTCCATAAGCGGGCCTGAAGCGTCCTGCTTTGCAACCTCCACAAAGCTTGCATGCAGGCGCTTCATAATATTGTTAGCCTCTTCGATTTTGTCTGTTTTTTTCTCATATAATGCCTTTGATAGCTGCACTTTACAATATCTGTATAACGGCAAAAGCTGTTTAGCAACAGAATATTTCATATCAAGAGAACGTATCAGCTCATCTATACTTTCCTGAGCTTTTCTGATTCCGTATTTAAACAGCTCATCCTCCTGCTTTTTATATCCTTCCATAGCATCATCTACATATGCAAAATATATTTCATACATGATGACTATCATTCCGCCTTGATTACACTGACTTAATCGCCTTGTGAAATCCTGTCTTAACTCATCAGTCATACTTTACCCTCTATCTTGATAACAATGAAAGTACCTGCTGTGGCATATCATTTGCCTGTGAAAGAACCGATATTCCAGCCTGATTAAGAATACTCTGCGCTGCATAATCTGTCATTTCTGCTGCCATATCCGCATCTATAATATTTGAATAAGCTGCTGTCATGTTCTCAGATGTCTCATCCAAGCTTGCTGATGCATATTCTAGACGATTCTGAAATGCCCCTATTCTTGATCTGGTCGAATTTACTTTTTCCAGCGCTTCATCCAAAATGCCAATCGATTTTTCTGCACCACCTGCTACTGAAACATCTATCTGATCTAAATACAATGACTCCTGAGATATCTCAGGTATTCTTAAATCCATCTCCTGATACTGGTTTGCACCAATCTGAATGGTCATTGTTCCTATCTCTGTAACATCTATCTCATATTCACCTGGAGCAGCTTCCGGATTTACAGAAAAATCCATCTTAAATCCATTATCATCTACAATGTATACACGATTACCTTCTACAGATGTCACTGGATTTGTAAAGCCATCCCCTGCAGATATCTCAGCATCTCTACCAAACTCTTCGCTATGGTATTCCTCATCGCCTGAAGGAATATTATTTCCCATTCCTATTGCCAATTCGTTTGAAATTGTTATGGACACCTTCTCTGATGAACCATACAAAACAGATGTAAATTTTACACGATCTCCCAAATCTTCCATCGTCATTCCTGCTTCTTCAGCCAAATCATGAAGCTGCACCATTAAATCTGCCGATGATGTACCAGCTGCGATTTGAGCAGACACCCCATTTATTGAGATAGTTCCATCTACTGTTATATCAGTACTCGGAATTCTAATTCTGTTCTCTGCCTGCTCTGCTGGTGCTGTCACATCAACTGTATAAACTTTGCTTGGTACCTGATCAGATATATTTATTCTGGTGATATCAGAATGTGTAATTTCTGTAGTCCCATCTGCCAATTTTTTTCTTGTATATATTCTGGTATCTGATGAACCATCCAGCAATTTTTTTGTATTAAACTCAGTATTTGAAGAAACTCGGTCTACTTCATCCTGTAACTGTTCTATTTCATCTTGAATAGCCTTCTTATCATCAAATGTATATGTACCTGATGCAGCCTGAACAGATAACTCCCTCATTCTCTGAATTATACTTGTCACCTCGTTCAAAGCACCATCGGCGATTTCCATAACTGAAATAGCATCTGTCGAGTTGTCTCCAGCCTTATCTAATGCATCAATCTGGGCCCTCATTTTATTTGAAATTGCCACTCCTGCTGGATTATCCTCTGCCGAGTTAATTTTTAATCCAGTTGATAATCTCTCCATCGTTTTTGTCATTTTGTTCTCAGTTCTGAGTAACTGATTACTTGCAATTACTGCTGACATATTTCTGTTAATCTTCATATTCTTTCCCTTCCTACGCTCCAGGTCATGCATCCATGCTATTTCTCGACTATCCTTGTCTATCATCTGAAATGTATATCGTCAAAAAATCCTTTTCTCTTAACAAAATTTTATCAATACTTTGTTTCAAATTTTTTGCCATTTTTTTGTCTGTTCTATTAATTTGCAATTAAGCAAAATCCGTATTATAATATACAAGCGAATAATTTTATAGGAGGATACTAAAATGGCAAAGGTAACTAAAGAAACCATGATTGGTGAGCTTCTTCAGATTAATGAAAACGTAGCCCCATTGCTTTTAAATATCGGCATGCATTGCCTTGGTTGCCCATCTTCTCAGATGGAGACTATTGCAGAGGCAGCTATGGTTCATGGAATTGATCCTGATGAACTCGTTAATGATATTAATGACTTTTTAGAACATGATCAAGTTTAAAAAATACGGTGGTCGATAAATTGACCACCGTATTTTTTACAATCATTTAATTAAAGCAATGCCAGCATTTGTACTGCATTTTTTTGAATTATAAGTTCACCATGTTCTCCAAAATGCGCTCCAACTGCAGCTGTATAAACTCTCTGGCTAGCATATTCAGATACTACATTACACACTTTGTTGAATTCCACTGGTGTATGTCCACTCTTGTGAAGCATCAGATAATACCTTTTATTGTGAGTATCTTTGTACAAGTCATTCTTGCCATCATAAAATCCACTGAGAACCTTAGCAGCTCGACAAACCTCATCCAAATTTCTAAATTCAAACATCTTGGTCAGGTCACCAAGTGCTTCTGTCTTTATATCTCTATTATCATTACTCTTGGTCTTGTCTTTTTCTGATTCTTCACCAGCTTTTGTGAGCTTTTCATGATCTTTCTTTAGACTTTCGAACAATCCTAATATATCATCAGCTCCCTGTATTGCCTCTTGAAAAGGTAATTCTTCAGGTAAATCATACTCTTCTCCGGCTTCTGAAAATTTAGAAAATCTAGTATCTAATTCCTCTGGATACTCAACCTTGGTAATTAACAGAACTATGGATTCTCCCGAAACGGGAATAGCTTCCACCATCAATGGAATGTCATTTGTCTCAAATCCAAATTCGTAATTTGCCTGCTCTATCATGTCTTTAAAAAGGCTTCTTGCCTTCTCTGATCCATATGCTAGTTCGCTTAATTTTATCTGTCTATCTGCCAGATCTTCTCTGGTTAAAGTACAGCGAATCTGATTGTCATTTACTTTTTCAATTTTCATTTAATCACTTCCTTTTCCTGAAAATCGCCTTGTAAATTGTACACTTATTATAATCAAACACCCCTGTGATGTAAAGTAATTGCATATATTAAATGTTTATAAACTTCTGAAAAAATAATTCTTGCATTTCAATTTCATTTGTGTTATAAATCATTCTAAGAGATGCGTGACCAATTCTAAAGGAGCGTATGACTAATAATTATCAAATTTTGTTTGGCAAGTATGAAGTGATTAAATCAATTGGAGAAGGATCCTTCAGTAAAGTTATTCTAGTCAGACACATTTCTTTAAATCATCTGAGAGCAGTCAAAGTTATCCCCAGAAACACAGACAAATTCAGTGATGATTTTTTTGAAGCTCGTATTTTGACAGAGCTTAACCATCCTGGCATCCCCAAAATTTATGACATCGAAAAGGATGAATCAAATATCTATTTGGTGGAAGAATATATAGATGGTGAAAGTCTTGATGAATATTTGCTTCATCAACAGTTTATTTCTTTGGAAAGGTTTTTAGATATCTGTATAGAGCTTTGTGAGATTTTTACGTACTTACATACCAAAATCCCAGAGCCTATAATATACAAAGATCTTAAACCTGAACATATAATAGTATGCAGAGAACGTATTAAATTAATTGATTTTGGCATATCTATTTATGTTTCCAATTCAGGAAATAACTTCAATCGTCTTGGTAACGTAGATTTTTCAGCACCTGAGGTATTCTGTAGTGACCAGATTACACTCTCCGCTGACTTATTTAGTATTGGGAAACTTATGGGATATATTTACACTTATTTATCTACGTCAAACCCAAAAGTTCTAAAAATAATCCAAAAAGCAACCCATACGGATCCAGCGCTTCGATATGAAACGGTAGAAGAGCTGTCATCTGAACTAAAAAACTTATTCAATCAAATGAATTGGTCCCATCTCTATCACAATGTATCGGTAGTCGGAAGTTTTTCAGGCTGCGGATGCACACACATATCATTTTCCATTGTATCTACCCTGAGATTTCTAAAGTCCGAAAGTTACTATTTCGAGAAAAACGAATCAGAAGACCTGCACAATTTTATCGGACTGTCAGATCATTTCAGAGAGAGGGATGGAATCTGCTATTACAGACACTTTGCAGGTATTCCAAAATATGGTACAGGCATATCTATTCCAGAACCAACGTCAGGTAATATGATTTATGATTTTGGTCATACCCCTGTAGAGGCTTTAGAGCAGGATACTAACTTCATAAACTCAGACTTTGTGGTTCTTATTTGCTCTGGCTCGTGTTGGACTTGGAAAGATGCAAAATTCAGATATGAACATCTGCAAAAAACAGGCATACCCATCAAGGTAGTTTGTAATTTATGTACACATAAACAAGCCAAACAATTGGCTGCTTATCTAGGCACATCAGTAACAATATTTCCATTTGACCCAAATCCTTTTGAAATAGGTAAATCAAATGTTAATTTTGTGGACTGCATTCTGCCTGCTAAAGGAGGAAACTTAAAATTTTTAAATTTCGTAAAAGGAATGATAGTACACCCAAAACAATAGGTGTATGTGGTATGCATCGTGGAATAGGTGTCACTACCCTATGTATTGCTATTTCTAATTTTTTGATCAACAAACAATTCTCATCTGTAGCTTATCTTGAAGTTAATTCTACTAATGAAATTCATAATCTTAACACCACCAACACGTGTAATAACTTTAAATATCTGGGGATTCACTTCTATCCTGCTGTAACTCTGGATACTCTTCCTGAGCTTCTGCAGATGAAGTACAACTACTTCGTTTTGGATTTTGGTGTTACAAATCAGTATACAAAATTAGACTTTTTGCAATGCGACACAAAACTTGCCATCTGCGATTTATCTTCCTGGCACCAAGATAATCTGGTTGATTTTATAGCAAACTATTCAAATAACATTAGGGGAAATGTTATTTTTCTGGGAAATCCAGGTGAGATTAATCAAAGTTGCTCTACTCTCAAATCAAGCAGAGTATCAGGTTTAAAAATGCTAAGAATTCCCTTCTTTGAAAATCCGTTTCACCTTACCTCTCAGTATTTCGGGTTTTTGAAAAAGATTATAGAAAGGAATTAATATATCACATATGCATACTGTTTTTTTCAATCAGCTGTTTATTGAGTTCTTACCATCAGACTATATAGGGCTTGTCCTCTGGGTCTGATATACTAGCAGGTTTTCTGGTTAATAACACAAAACTTGGAAAATGCAAGAAGACTTGATGTTTGGTTTTATTTGTATTTAATTTGCAAAAAGAAAAAAGATTTTAGGGGGTGCTAATTGTGCCCCCTTACAAGACTACAACCTTATTATATAGTGTTTGAATCTGTTAATACACAATGGTATAATCTATGTTGACAAAAAACAATGTCACTAATTACTTTAAAGGAAGGATTCATACACATGAAAAAGAAAATAATTCCAGTACTTATTGTTACTGGACTAATTATAATCATTATTGCTATAACAGGCATATCTGCATTGATAAAAAAGTATACGCCTAGCAAGGAAGTTCTGGGGCTAAACGAATACTACCAGGTATCTACAGATAATCAGGTGGCAATCATCCTCAATAGGGAACTAATAGACTCCCAGGCAACTGTAATTAATGGATATATATATCTTGATTACAATTTTGTACATGATACTATCAATCCAAGATTCTACTGGGATTCAAACGAAAATATTCTATTCTATGCAACTGATTCAGAGCTTGTTTCTGCAAATGCAGATAGCAACAGCTACCAAATCACCAAATCTTCTGTTGATTTTGGTCATCCTGTTGTAAAAGCAAACTCTGACTCATGTTATATAGATATTGATTTCATTCTGCAGTACTCGGATTTCACTTATGAGTACATTACTGAACCAAATAGAATTATTATTAACAATCTGTGGGGTTCTGCTGATACAGCAACTGTAAAGAAAAATACTCAAATTCGACAAAAGGGAGGTATAAAGAGTCCAATCTTGAAAGAGGTCTCAAAGGGTGATTCTATCACAGTCATTGCTGAGGATGAAAAATGGACTAAGGTTATGACATCCGATGGTATAATTGGATACATTAAGTCAAAGCTGGTTTCTAATAAAGAAACTGTTGAACTAAAAAATGATTCATATGTACCAGAAACCTTCAATCATATTGTAAAAGACGAAGAAATCTGCATGGCCTGGCATCAGGTTACAAGCACCGCCGCTAATGACAGTATTGCCAATGTTCTTGCTGAAACAAAAGGAATTAACGTAATTTCACCTACATGGTTCTACTTGAATGACAATAACGGAAATATTCATGATATTGCCAGCCCAAGTTATGTTTCATACTGTCACTCACAAGGAGTTGAGGTCTGGGCTCTTGTCAGCAATCTTGAGAATTCCGATGTAGACAGCACATATGTTCTCACCCATTCCTCTGCAAGGCAAAATCTTGTTAACCAGATAATTGCTTCTGCTATCAAATATGAGCTTGATGGTATCAACCTTGATTTCGAAGCTTTGAACGGTCCTGAGGTTGGAGATGCCTACATTCAGTTTGTAAGAGAGCTTTCAATAAAATGCGGCAATAATGGCATTACACTTTCTGTTGACAACTATGTCCCTAC
>CAMFPD010000081.1 GCA_945971355.1 uncultured Lachnobacterium sp. | reverse complement strand
GAAACATTCTCTGACTTCTTTGTAATTTTATCAATCTCATCGATATAAATAATTCCGTGCTGCGCACGCTCGATATCATAATCAGCTGCCTGAATAAGCTTGAGAAGAATATTCTCTACGTCCTCACCTACATATCCAGCCTCTGTCAATGTTGTTGCATCTGCTATTGCAAATGGAACATTGATTACTCTTGCAAGTGTCTGAGCAAGAAGTGTCTTTCCAGAACCTGTTGGTCCGAGCATCAAAATATTGCTCTTCTGAAGTTCAACGCCCAGATCATTTCCTGCAAGTACTCTCTTGTAATGGTTGTAAACTGCTACAGAAAGTACCTTTTTAGCTTGATCCTGTCCTATTACATAGTCATCAAGAAAAGCTTTTAACTCCTGAGGTTTTAATAAATTAATTTCCTCTCCTGACTTAGTCTCTGAAGTGCCTTCATCAAAAGCTTCCTCCTCTATGATTTCTGCACAGATATCTATACATTCATCGCAGATGTATGCACCGTTTGGACCCGCTATTAATCGATTCACCTGTTCCTGTGACTTTCCACAAAAGGAGCAGCGAATCTTACCGTCATTTTTTACTGCCATTTTTCTCTCCTTCAAAGCTGTTTGAGGGCATCCCAGAACAGGGGTACCCTCTAACGCTTTCTCTCATTTTTAATAATTATCTGCTTGTGATAACACTATCAATAAGACCATATTCAGCAGCCTCCTGAGCTGAAAGATAATGATCTCTCTCTGTATCAGCCGCGATTGTCTCATATGGTTTACCAGTATTCTCAGCAAGAATCTGATTCAGACGTTTCTTTGTCTTCAAAATATTCTCTGCTGCAATTTCAATCTCTGTTGCCTGTCCCTTTGCTCCACCTGATGGCTGATGAATCATAATCTCAGCGTTTGGAAGGGCAAATCTCTTTCCCTTTGCTCCACCTGCAAGAAGAAAAGCTCCCATGCTTGCAGCAAGACCAATACAGATTGTTGAAACATCACACTTGATGTACTGCATGGTATCGTAAATTGCAAGTCCTGCTGTAACCATTCCTCCTGGTGAATTGATATATAAATGAATATCCTTGTTTGGATCCTCTGACTCAAGGAATAACAGCTGTGCTACTACAAGACTTGCTGTAGTCTCGTTTACTTCCTCACCCAGAAAAATGATACGATCCTTTAATAGTCTAGAATAAATGTCGTAATTACGCTCTCCTCTGCTAGTCTGTTCAATGACATAAGGTACTAAACTCATAATTTTAATCCTCCTTTATAAAAGTTCAAAAGACCGGCCCAGTATTTACTGAGCCAGTCCATTTTATTTCACATATTGCGAAATCTTATTCTTCTGCAGCTTCTGCCTCTTTTTCTTTCTTTGTCTTAGCTTTAGCACGCTCTTTGATATTCTCCATAACAAGATCTGCTGCCTTTGTGATTGCAAGGTCTTTCTTCATAGACTCCTTCTCTGCATCACCCATGTACTCTTTAAGCTTATCAGCTTCCATTCCGTATGCTGCTGCCATCTTTTCGATTTCTGCATCGATATCAGCATCTGTTACTTCGATGTTCTCATCCTTTGCAATCTGCTCAAGAACAAGGCTGCTCTTGATACGTGACTCAGCCTCTGGACGAACCTGCTCCATTAACTGATCTACTGTCATTCCTGAGAACTGTAAGTACTGATCCATAGAAAGTCCAGACTGAGCGATTCTCTGTGCAAACTCGTTAACCATTGTCTCACACTGTGTCTGAATCATAGCCTCTGGGATATCCATCTTTGACTTGTCAATAATCTTCTGGATAGCCTCATCCTCTTTTGTCTTTCTGGCTTCTGCCTCTTTCTTCTCTGTGAGGTTCTTCTTAACCTCTTCCTTGTACTCTGCTAATGTATCAACACCTGCTACATCCTGTGCGAACTCATCATCAAGCTCAGGAAGCTCCTTAGCCTTAATCTCGTTGATCTTAACCTTGAATACTGCTGGCTTTCCTGCAAGCTCAGCTGCCTGATACTGCTCTGGGAATGTAACATTAACATCAAGCTCATCTCCAACGTTCTTTCCAACAAGCTGGTCCTCAAATGTATCGATAAATGTGTGTGATCCAATCTCTAATGGATGGTTCTCACCCTTTCCACCTGCGAAAGCTACACCATCAACAAATCCCTCGAAATCGATAACTGCTGTATCCCCTTCTTTTACAGGTCTGTCTGTTACTGTAACTGTTCTTGCGTTTGTATTTCTCTGGTTCTCAAGCTCTGCCTCAACCTCTTCATCTGTAACTGTTGTATCAATCTTAGTTACTGTAACTCCCATATATTTTCCAAGAGTTACTTCTGGTCTTGTAGCAACTTCTGCTGTATAAATGAAAGGTTTTCCCTTTTCAATCTGAACAACATCAACTGTAGGACGTGAAACGATATCGATTCCGCTCTCATCAATTGCTGATGGATATGTCTGCTGCATTAACTCATTTGCTGCATCCTCGTAGAAGATCTCTGCGCCATACATCTTCTCAACCATTGCTCTTGGAACCTTTCCTTTACGGAAACCAGGAACACTAATCTGGTTCTTCTGCTTGTTGTATGCTTTGTTTAATGCTTTCTCTAACTCCTCAGCTGAAACCTCAATAGTAAGTTTCGCCATGTTGTGCTCTAAATTTTCAACCTTTACGCTCATTACTAACGTTATCCTCCTTAAAATGTTTAAATAAAGAGTCCCGTGACTCTTCCTCGCGTACATTGCCATTTACGGCTAATCTGTAATTGTATGCTGCCACAAATGGGCATAGTGCGACCTCCAAAGTCACCATTGGAGTATATCACACATTTTACACATTGGCTAGTGTTTTTTATAATAATTTGTGCTATAACATATAATGTTGTTAGTTTTAATACACTAATATTTTACAAATGATACAAACATAAGGAGATTCCAACATGAACAAAATAAGTTCAAACATAACAAGCACATTATACGAATACTTAATGCTAACCATCGCAACCTTTATATTATGCATAGGTGTGTATGTATTCAAATTTCCAAATAGTTTTTCCTTCGGTGGAGTAACCGGAATAGCAGTTGTCCTTAGTGCGCTTCTTCCTAACACCCCTGGATTTATTACCTTTTTAATTAATATGATACTTCTAGTCGTGGGCTTCATATTTCTAGGTAAAGATGCCGGAATCAAAACAGTATATGTAAGCGTTTTAACTTCCATCTTGCTTTGGGCCGCTGAATACATTTTCCCAATGGACAAGCCTCTAACCAGCGAGCCGGTTCTTGAAATGTTTTTTGCAGTAGCGCTTCCAGCATTCGCATCAGCTATTTTCTTCGACCTTGATGCCTCTGGTGGTGGAACAGATATTCTTGCCATGATATTAAAAAAGTACACTCACCTTAATATAGGCAGCGCACTTTTTGTTGTCGACCTTCTTATCGTAGTGGCAGCTTGCTTTGTATTCAATCCAACAACAGGACTCATATCACTTTGTGGTCTTCTTGCTAAGTCATTAGTAGTAGATGATGTAATTGAGAATATTAACTTATGTAAATGCTTCACTATTATATGTGATAATCAAGAAGCCATCTGCGATTTTATCACTAACGAATTACATCGCAGTGCAACAGTTTACAAGGCTGAGGGTGCATATGAGCACAATGAGAAGCACGTAATTATTACTATTCTAAAACGAAGTCAGGCCGTTGAACTACGTCGCTTCATCAAAGCTAATAATCCAACAGCCTTCATTGCAATTACAAACAGTAGTGAAATAATCGGAAAAGGATTCCGGGGATTCAACTAATCCTAATTAATAGCATCAAGAGCCTGTGCCAAATCTGCAATAAGGTCTTCCTTGCTCTCAAGACCGCATGAAATACGGATAAGTCCAGCTGGAATTCCTGCTGCCAAAAGCTGCTCGTCTGTCATCTGTCTATGTGTAGATGTAGCTGGATTTAAGCAGCATGTTCTTGCATCTGCAACATGTGTCTCGATAGCTGCAAGCTTAAGCTCCTTCATAAATGCTTCTGCTGCTGGTCTTCCACCTTCAAGTTCGAAGGACACAACACCACATCCTCCCTTTGGAAGATATTTCTGTGCCACTTCATAATACTTGTCTGTAGGAAGTCCTGGGTAGCTTACGCTCTTTACCTTCTCATGTCCATTCAAAAATTCTGCAACTGCAAGTCCATTCTCAACATGTCTCTCCATACGAACATGAAGTGATTCAAGTCCAAGGTTAAGGATATATGCATTCTGAGGCGCCTGAATACTTCCGAGATCCCTCATAAGCTGGCTTGTCGCCTTGGTGATGAATGCTCCCTCTTTTCCAAATTTCTCTGCATATGTAACTCCATGATATGACTCATCCGGAGTGCAAAGTCCTGGGAATTTATCAGCATGAGCCATCCAGTCAAAGTTACCGGAATCAATAATCGCTCCACCGACTGCTGCGCCATGTCCATCCATGTACTTTGTAGTTGAATGAGTAACAATGTCTGCTCCCCACTCAATTGGTCTGCAATTTACCGGTGTTGGGAATGTGTTATCAACTACAAGTGGAACACCATGTGAATGAGCTGCCTTTGCAAACTTCTCAATATCTAATACTGTAAGGGCCGGATTTGCAATTGTCTCTCCAAATACAGCTCTGGTATTCTCCTTAAATGCTGCGTTAAGCTCTTCCTCTGTACAATCTGGGGCTACGAAAGTTGCGTCGATTCCCATCTTCTTCATAGTTACAGAAATGAGGTTAAAGGTTCCACCATAAATAGAAGATGAAGCTACAATATGGCTTCCTGCCTCACAAATATTGAAAAGTGCAAAAAAGTTTGCTGCCTGTCCTGACGAAGTAAGCATTGCTGCTGTACCACCTTCCATATCAGCAAGCTTTGCTGCAACATAGTCATTTGTAGGATTCTGAAGTCTGGTATAAAAATATCCTTCTGCTTCCAGGTCGAATAATTTTCCCATATCCTCACTTGTATCATATTTAAAAGTTGTCGACTGAATAATTGGTATCTGGCGTGGTTCTCCGTTTCCTGGTCTGTAACCAGACTGCACGCATTTTGTTTCCATTCTAAAATCGCTCATTTTCGTCCTCCCGAATTATTTTTCTTCTGAAATTGTACTCCAAGGACTTACTCTTTACAACAATTTATTTGAAATATTTGTTTTAGGCAATATCCTTAAACTGAGCCATGTATAAGTCGTAATAAGCACCCTTTTTCTCTATCAGCTCCGCTGGTGTTCCCTGCTCCATTATTCCGCCGTTATTGATTACAAATATTCTGTCGGCATTCTGTATAGTAGAAAGTCTATGTGCAATTACGAAACTTGTTCTGCCTGATAACAATGCTTCGATACCTTTTTGAACAAGAATCTCTGTGTGAGTATCTATGCTTGATGTTGCCTCATCGAGAATAAGGATTTTAGGCATAGAAATCATTGTTCTGGCAAAAGCAATAAGCTGACGCTGTCCAATAGAAAGACCTGCACCTCTCTCTTTAAGCTCTGTGTCATAGCCCTTTTCCATCTTCATGATAAAGTCATGGGCATTTACTGCCTTTGCTGCTGCAATCATTTCCTCCTCTGTCGCATCCACTTTTCCATACATTATATTCTCTCTGACAGTTCCATGGAAAATGAAATTGTCCTGAGTCATCACTCCCATCTGCTGACGAAGGCTCTCCAGAGAAACCTTTGTGAGATCATAACCATCAATGAGAATTCGGCCTTCTTCTATATCGTAGAATCGGCTTATGAGGTTTACGATTGTTGTTTTACCCGCACCTGTTGGACCAACGAGAGCAATTGTCTCTCCTGGTTTTACAGTGAAGTTTACGTTCTCAAGCACCTTTGTCTCGGCTGGCGTGCCTTTGTCATATGTAAATGATACATTTTCAAATTTTACTTCACCCTTTACATCTGGAAGAGTGACTGCATCTTTTTCATCACGTATATCTGGCTCTGTGTCCATAATATCAAAGATTCTCTGTGCCGCTGACAAATTCTGAACTACCTGATTATAGAAGTTACTGAGGTTCATAATTGGGTTCCAGAACATATTGATGTATGTTCCAAAGGCAACCAGAAGTCCCACTGATACCTTTGGAGCACCAATATATTTAACACCCACAAGATATAACATCATAGCACCAAATCCCCAGCTAAAATCAATAACAGGTCCAAACATGTCCGCAACTCTGCAGGCTGCAATAAAGGATTCTCTGTGCTCGTTTGTAAGCTCCTCAAAGGTTTCCCTGGTCTCACCTTCAGCAGAAAAACTCTGTACAACATTCATTCCCGCTATATCCTCATGTACAAAGGCGTTTAAGTTAGAAGACTTCTTTCTAAAGTTCATCCATCTCTTATGTCCCACTGTCTGTATAATGAAGATTGCCACAATCATAAGTGGAATTGTACAAAGGGAAGCAAGTGTAAGCTTCACATCCTTTGCAAGCATAATCGCTACAACACCTACAACCGTAATGAAATCAGGAATCAATACAGTTACCGAGTTTGAAAGTACCTGCTTTAACGAATTAACATCTCCGATAATTCTTGCAAGTATTTTTCCTGTTGGTCTGCTGTCAAAGAAAGAGAAGGAAAGCTTCTGAATATGTATGTACAGTTCCTGTCTGATCTCTAACAGTATCTTGTTCGAAATAAGCGACATCACATACATTCTGACCTTTACCATCATAATGTATACAACATTTATTACTATTGCTATTATTCCGATTTTGTATAACCCGGTATAATCACTCACTGCAATATAATCATCTATCGCGCTCTCTATCAGGAGAGGATTCACAAGCTTAATCGCAATTGTAATGCCCATACAAAGAAGCACTCCAAGTACTCCAAGCTTATAATTTTTCAGGTAAGAAAAAAGTCTGCTTATAATTTTTGATTTATTTTCATTTTGTAATTTTTCGTCTTCTCTAAATGAGTTAACTGCCATTTACATCACCCCCTGTCCAGTTGTCTCTGCAATGGAAAGGACAGCTCCATACTGAGCCATGTATGTATTGTAATAGAGTCCCTTTTGTGCAATAA
The DNA here is from genome assembly GCA_945971355.1 of uncultured Lachnobacterium sp. Taxonomy (GTDB): domain Bacteria; phylum Bacillota; class Clostridia; order Lachnospirales; family Lachnospiraceae; genus Roseburia. Next base: position 1,774 of record CAMFPD010000081.1, on the reverse strand, counting down.
GCTCATCATGCGTTCCTCGCTCAGCCACTTTTCCATTATCCAGATATATTATCTCGTCTGCATGTCTCACGGCAGATATTCTATGTGCAATAATTACTTTTGTTACGTCTGTGAGACCATTAAGCATCTTCTGAATCTCATGCTCTGTCTCCATGTCAAGAGCAGATGTGGAATCATCCATTATTAGAACTGGCGCACACTTTGCCAATGCACGTGCGATACTAATTCTCTGCTTCTGTCCTCCGGAAAGTCCTACACCTCTCTCTCCGATTACTGTCTCATACTGCTCATCCATCTCCTCGATGAAGTCGCTGGCACAAGACTGTCTTGCTGCAAGTCTAATCTGATCCTGCATTATCTCATCTCGTCTTCCCATTTTGATATTTTCCTCAATGGAATCTGAGAAAAGGAAAACGTCCTGCATTACAACCGATATGTTAGACCTGAGCTGTTTAAGGCTTATATCCTTCACATCAACTCCATCGAATTTAACAGTTCCTGAGGTTGTATCATAGAAACGCTCTATAAGATTTACAATTGTAGATTTTCCTGCTCCTGTTGCCCCCATAATTCCAAGGGTTTTGCCAGGTTCAAGCTTAAAGCTTACATCCTCAAGGATTTTATTATCATCTATTGATAAATCAACTTTATCGAATTCAAGTCCGCCCTTTATCTCATCAAGTACTACTGGATTGCTTTTCTCAACAATGGAACTTGTCTGCGCGTAAATTTTCTTAATCTTTTTATGCGACGCTGCAGCACTGGATACACTGTTTGTAAGCCATCCTAACATCTCCATAGGCCATGTGCAGTTACGGCTGTATTCAACATAAGCTACAAGTGATCCGATATCCATTGTCCCTTTCATTACAGATATTCCACCCAAAACTGCGCATGTTATTGGGAGTAATACACTTACGAAGGTGAAAAACGGATCATACTTCACCATTATCTTTGCCTCTCTCATGTTAAGGTCATAATATCTCTTGTTATGAGACAGGAATTTTTCAATTTCAAATTTCTCTCTGGCAAAAGCTTTTACAGTTCTCACTCCTGCAAGATTCTCTTCCGCTATTGTTGTAAGCTCTGCATTTTCCTCTGAAATCTCCTCGTATACCTTATCAAGCTTTTTCTCCAATTTGATTGCCACAATTCCACACACTGTCATAAATACAAGTGGAACAATTGTGAGCTTCCAGTTAAGGTTGAACATACAGTAAAGTACTGACACAACTGCAAGAACAACCTCACATATAAGTGTTCCGATAAAGCCTAAAACCTGCCAGATATTATCAATGTCGTCCTTAACTCTGGCCATAAGCTCACCGGTGTTTGTTTCACCAAAGTAATCCATTGATAGTCCCTGGATGTGCTCAAATAAGTCCTTCCTCATCTGAGTACCAATTTTCATTCCGGTTTTATCTGCTGTAAATTCCTTGAAGTACTGAAAGATACTTCTTCCCACTCCTACACATACTATGGCAAGCAGGAGTAATGGCAGCTTATCCATATCTCCTCCCACAAACACCTCGTTTACAATCTTCTTAGTAATCTGTGGATATACCATATCAAGTTCAACTGCAAATACAACGCACACTGCAATCAAAATATAAAAATACCAGTATTTCAGCATGTATTTGGTTAATTTCTTCAATTCTCATCCCTCTTTTCTTAACTAGTAAGTCTCAGTGTTTTTTGTCAATTAATACCATTTCCATATAAAAAGCCCAGGAACACCTCTGTAACTCCTTTTTACGCAAAAAAAGAAGCCTCA
>CAMFPD010000080.1 GCA_945971355.1 uncultured Lachnobacterium sp. | reverse complement strand
CCGCAATCTCACTATTTTATAGATAGATGTGATGAACTTGGACTTCTTGTGTTTATGGAATTCCCTGGATGGCAGCATATAGGAGATGAGCAGTGGAAGGAACAGGCGGTTACAAATGTAAGGGAAATGATAGAACAGTATAGAAATCATCCTTCAATCTTCCTTTGGGGAGTTAGAATAAATGAATCTAATGATGATGATGAATTCTATATTAAAACAAATGCTGTTGCACACGAACTTGATCCTACAAGACCAACAGGCGGTGTCAGATGTATCAAAAAGAGTCATTTGTTTGAGGATGTATATACTTATAATGATTTTTCACATAATGGAAAAAATCCAGGATGTGAACCAAAATCAAGCATTACTCCTGATATGAATAAGGGGTATCTCATCAGTGAGTATTGCGGACATATGTATCCTACAAAGGCATTTGACTGGGAGGAGCACAGAGTTGAACAGCTTATGAGACATACAAGAATTCTCAACGATGTTGCAGAAAATGAGGATATTGCAGGAAGCTTTGGCTGGTGTATGTTTGATTATAATACGCACAAAGATTTCGGAAGTGGTGATAGAATCTGCTACCATGGCGTGATGGATATGTTTAGAAATCCTAAGCTAGCATCTCTGATTTATTCTTGTCAGGATGAAAGTCAGAATATATTAGAACTCAGTTCATCCATGGATATTGGAGAGCATCCGGGATGTAACAGGGGGCTGACATACATTATAACCAATGCAGATAGTGTAAAGATGTATAAAAATGACATCTTTATAAAGGAATACAAAGCAGAGGATTCCAAGTTTAACAATTTGAAGCATGGCCCAATTGTGATAGATGATTTTATTGGTAATCAGATACATGAGAATGAGAATTTCAGTAAGGAACAAGCGGATATAATTAAAACAGGATTAAATTATACAGCGACGTTTGGATATGATTATCCTATGAAAATTAAGCTTTCAATGTTGAAATGTATGTTGTTATATCATATGAAACCAGAGGATGCTGTTACGCTATATAACAGATACATTGGTGATTGGGGAGGTACATCAACTGTATATCGTTTTGAAGCGTACAAAAATGGTGAGGAAGTTAAATCTATAATTAAGAAACCTATGACAGAAGTTAAACTTGAAGTCAATACATCATCCACAAAACTTGTTGAGAAGAATAGCTACGATGTTGCAGAGGTGAGAATCAAGATGGTGGATGAGAATGGTAATCAATTGTATTTTTCAAATGAGCCTCTCAAGCTTTCAGTTGAGGGACCAATTGAAATCATTGGACCAGATACTATTTCATTAAAGGGTGGCATGTTTGGAACTTATGTGAAGACAACTGGTGAGGCTGGTAATGCCAGACTTACAATTGAGAACTCACAAGCAGATAAGTGTATTATAGATTTTTCTGTTGAAGTGTAATAATTGTCTTTACAAGTAAGCTGAATTATAGATACTAATTTGTTGCTTTAATAAGGAATGAAATGATTATTATATGGTCTTGGGGGAGACGTATGGATAATTTGTATATTTATTAACGAAACATGTGCGATTACGTGTGAGACTAATAAAATTAAGATTAATAAGATGGAGGATAACATGGCAGATAAGGCAAAAGTAATCTTTGGAAATGAGATTAGGGAAAAGGACTACAAGAAATCGGTAAAGTCAAAGAAGAAATACATCAAGAAGTTTGGTGATGATACTAATGTTGATTATCCGGTTAGGGTTGAGAAGAACCCATATATTGGGGATTCTCTTGGTGTAAACAATATCCTGGTTGGTGATTTGAAGAAGAATGCTCACTATGATGAAGCTAGAAAAGCTGAGGCACTTGATTTTGATACTGATAAGGGTATTATCGTAGGAAATATCAGAATGGGATTTGGGCATTACCGAATTTCAATGGCGATAGCTTCAGCAGCAAAATCAATGGGGTATACACCTTATTGGATGGATTTAAACTCCTATGGAGAGACAACCTGTACCAAGGTCATTGGAGCGCAGAATGATCTCTATTCATTAGGTTCAAGGCTCTCAAAGAACCCAATATTTAATAAGCTTGTGTGGGAACCGATGAATTATGAGGGATTTAGGGCACTGACATACAACTCATCAGACCAGAAGAATGCAGAACTTATGGCACCTGTATACAAGAATGTTCCCAAGGATATCCCTGTAATTGGAACTCATGTATGGCCGGCACAGGCTGCAATTCACGCTGGCATGAAGTATGTGGTTAATGCAATACCAGATAACTGGCCAATGGCACTTCATCTTTCAGAAGGATCAGTCCATACAATCCAATGCCGTAATGCCTATATGGGTTACAGAATTTTAAACGGAATGAATAAGTCAAAGGTATGTAGTCCTATGCCAAAGGATTCCCTTGTATACACAGGTCACTATATCGACCATGAGCTTGTAAGCAATATAGAAGCCGACTGTGCAGCACGTATCAGGAGAAAAGAGGATGGAAAACCAATGAGATTTCTCCTCACAATTGGTGGAGCAGGAGCACAGAAGGAGATTTTTGCAGCAATCATTAAGTACCTTCTTCCATTTATCAGGGAGAACAAAGCTGCTCTCTACGTAAATGTTGGAGATTACAAGAATGTATGGGATGCTCTTTGTCAGGAGATACCAGAGATGAAGGCTGTAGCTACAGAGCACTTTGATAACTGGAAGGATACAGAAGACTTTTGTGAAAAGGCTCTTGATGAGAATTGTAATGTGACAGGAATACATGGATTTTGGCACAAAAATATTTTTGAGGCTGTATATTGTACAAACCTCCTTATGAGAAGTGCGGATGTACTTGTTACAAAGCCAAGTGAATTAGCTTTTTATCCAATTCCAAAGCTGTTTATTAAGCGAGTTGGAAAGCATGAAATGTGGGGAGCTATCCATTCAGCTGAGGTTGGAGATGGAACCTTAGAATGTAGAGATATACCACACACAATTCAAATGGTAGATATGTTCTTAAATACAGATTTAATAAACGAGATGTGTGGTGCTATTATTTTGAATAAATCCACCGGATTATATGATGGGGCATACAAGGTTGTAGAAATCGCAATGGGATTAAAAAATAAATAATTATAAGAGGAGAACAAAAATGGGAAAAAAGAAAAGTTTAACAGGAACTGAGAGGTTTGCTTACGGTATTGGAGCAGTTGGAAAAGATATGGTTTATATGCTTTCTGCAAGCTATATCTCAATTTATTTTTTGGATGTAATGGGAATTAGTGCGGCAGCCATAGCTGTACTTCTTCTGGTTGCAAGGGTATTCGATGCATTCAATGATCCAATAATGGGTGTACTTGTGGCGAAGACAAAGACACGTTGGGGAAAATTCCGTCCATGGTTATTAATTGGAACAATTACAAACGCAATCATTTTATATCTGATGTTCAGTATTCCACCAACACTTGACGGACCTGGACTTGTTGCTTACGCATCAGTGACTTACATCTTATGGGGACTCACATACACCATGATGGATATTCCGTATTGGTCAATGGTTCCAGCATTTACAGAGAGTGGAAGGGAAAGAGAAAGCCTTTCAGCCTTTGCCAGATCATGCGCAGGTGTAGGTTCGGCCCTTATCTCAATAGTAACTGTTATGAGTGTAGCAGCCCTTGGTAAGAGATTTGGAGGAGCAACTGACAACGAGATTAATAGAATCGGATACAGTAAGTTTGCACTTATTATTGCAATTATTTTCGTGGTTTTCATTTGCATTACATGCTTTGTAATCAAAGAAAAATCAACAGTTGATATGAAGAGTGCTTCAATTGGAGATATGTTCAAGGCATTAGTTCAAAATGATCAGGCCATGACAGTTGTTTTAGCAATTGTAATGATTAATACTGCACTTTATATAACACAGCAGCTAGTATATTTCTTCTTGAAATATGATTTCAGCCCAGCTACATATCAGGCTGATTTTACCTTATTTAATACTGTAGGCGGCGGATGCCAGATTCTTGCAATGATGTTTTTATTCCCAATCCTTCGCAAGATGATGGACACAATCAAGATTTTCTATACATGCTTTGGAATGGCCATTGTTGGCTACATTTTAATTATTGTTATTTCTTTTACAGGAACAAGTAAGGTGAACTGGTTACTTATCCCAGCGGCACTTATTATGGCAGCTGTGGGTGTACTTAACGTAATAATTACAGTATTCCTTGCAAACACAGTTGATTATGGTGAGTTAAAGAACCATCGTAGAGATGAGTCAGTTATTTTCTCAATGCAGACCTTTGTAGTTAAGCTTGCATCTGGAATTGCCGGATTCTTATCATCAATGGTACTTTTTATTTTCAGCATCAATCCAGACAAGAACGCTGAGGTTGTAGAGGCGATTTCAAGTACATCAAGCATGGGACTTCGTTTTTCAATGACACTTATTCCAATCGTAGTACTGCTTATTGGATTTGTTGTCTTTAAGAAAAAATATCTCTTATCAGATGAGAGAATGGATGAGATTACAGCTGAGCTTTCCAGGAGAAAAGAAAACTAAGAGAGAAGATAGTTGATAGAAAACTCACAAAAAATAGAACTAGGGGTGAAAAACTATGATTCGTAAACTAAACAACACTTTTATACTTGATACAGAAAATACAACATACTGCTTTAAGGTTTTACCAACAGGTCAGCTTGAGCATTTATATTATGGTGCAAAAGTCTATATTGACAGTGAAAAAGAGGCAGAGGTTCTTGAAGAAAAACATGCCTTTGCGCCGGGAAACACAAATATATATGATCAGGAGCATCCGGAGTATTCTTTGGAGGATATGAGGCTTGAGATGTCTTCCTATGGTAAGAGCGATATTAGGGAACCGTTTGTTGAAATAGAGTTTCCGAATGGGTGCATGAGTGTAGATTTCGTTTACGAATCTGCAACAGTAAACAGTGGTAAGGTGCCACTTGAGACTATGCCATCCTCATATGAAGAGGATGGAACTGTGGATGAGCTTGTAGTGGTTCTTCGGGAGAGGGAATACAAATTATCCTTAGAACTTCACTACAGTGTATTTGAAAACAGGGATGTTATAACCAGATATGCCAGGTTAATTAATTCAAGTGATTCATCAATCAGTCTTCTTAGACTTATGAGCAATCAGGTGGATTTTGAGACAAATGAATACATACTTACTACCTTTAATGGCGGTTGGGCAAGAGAGATGAACAGAAATGATTTTACTATCACATCAGGAAAGCATGTGAATTATTCCTACACAGGCAGCTCATCAAGCAGAGCCAATCCATTTGTAATGCTCTCAAAGGAAAATACCAGTGAGGACTGTGGAGACTGCTACGGTTTTAATCTTGTATACAGTGGTAATCACTATGAGGCAGTGGAGGTTAATACCTTTGGAAAGACTCGTTTTGTGCAGGGCATCAATCCGCAGAGCTTTAAATTTCTGCTGGAGCCAGGTGATGTGTTTGAGGCACCTGAAGCTGTTATGACATACTCTGAGAAGGGCTTTAATGGAATGAGCCAGAGAATGCACGAGTTCGTGCGTCAGTGTATCGTGAGAGGATCATGGAAGAATGAGGTTCGTCCAGTTCTTCTTAACAGCTGGGAAGCAGCTTATTTTGATATCAATGAGAGTAAGCTCCTCAAGCTTGCCAAGGCTGGAAAAGATGTGGGAATTGAACTTTTTGTAATGGATGATGGCTGGTTTGGAACAAGAGATGACGATAAACAGTCCCTTGGTGACTGGTACGTAAATAAGAAAAAGCTTCCAAATGGTGTTGATGGTCTATGCAGGAAAATAAATGATTTAGGCCTTGATTTTGGTTTATGGGTAGAGCCTGAGATGGTAAATGTGAATTCTGAGCTTTACAAGGCGCACCCAGAGTGGGTTATGGAAATCCCGGGAAAGCATCACACGGAGGGTAGAAATCAGAGAATTCTTGATTTTGCAAATCCAGAGGTTGTAGAGTACATGAAGAGCCAGATGGCTGAGGTATTTTCATCAGCCAATATTAAATATATCAAGTGGGATATGAATAGAATATTCTCTGATTATCATTCACAGTATTTGCCAGCGGAACGTCAGGGGGAAGTGGCTCACAGATATATTCTTGGACTTTACAAGATGATGAAGGAGCTCACAGAACAGTTCCCAGAGATTCTATTTGAGGGATGTGCTGCTGGAGGAAACAGGTTTGATCTTGGTATTTTATCTTATTTTCCTCAGATATGGGCCAGTGATGATACAGATGCCCTTTACAGGGTAAATGGTATGACAGGATACAGTTATGGGTATCCTATGTCTACAGTTTCTGCTCATGTATCAGCATGTCCAAACCACCAGACGCTTAGAACAACTCCACTTACTACCAGATTTAATGTGGCAGCCTTCGGCGTATGTGGATATGAGTGCAACCTCTGTGATATGAAGAAAGAGGATTTGGAGGAAATTGCGCAGCAGATTCAGACATATAAAAACTGGCGGGAAGTACTTCAATTTGGCACTTTCTATAGAGGCAGAAATGATAATGTACATGAGTGGACTTGCGTAAGCGGTGATAAGGAACGTGCTGTTGGTATGATTATGCAGGAATTAGTGCAGCCAAATAGTCAGTTTGAGCAATACTCACCTAAGGGACTTGATAAGAAAATGAAGTATGACTTCTCCAATAGGGATTTGAGATATAATATCAAAAACTTCGGTGATTTGGTAAACACTGCATCACCAATCCATGTTAAGCAAGATTCACTGGTTCACAATGTGATAGCTAAGTTTGTCACCATGCCTGGGGAGAAGGAAGAGTACACAGCATCAGGTTCAGTGCTTATGGGTGGAGTGAAACTTCATCAGAGCTTTGCAGCGACTGGATACAGTGACAAGACCAGGTATTTCCAGGATTTTGGATCCCGTATATACTTTATGGAAAAACATGAAGTGACAAATGAGTAGGTAGTGAATAAAATTATATATTATTTTGAGCATATGAAGAAGATTGCTTCAAGTGTATAAAGAATGTATAGCAAATAGAGTTAATGTGTAAATGTAATAATTTGTACATTAGCTCTTTTTTGTGCTATGTGCAGCAAGGGTCTTGGGGCTAAGGCGAGAATTGAGACTAACGCTGACTTTACAGCAAACACTGGCCTTATAGCTAGCATAGGCATAGGTATAGGTATAGGATATTCGTGGAAGTGCTCCATTTTCGAAATTCAAGTTTATGTGGGAAGATAATTGTGGTACAATACCTAAGTAAAAAGGAGAGATTATGGCAAAATTATTTTTTAGATATGGTGCAATGGGTAGCTCCAAGACAGCAAATGCACTTATGGTCGAATACAATTACAGAGAGCGTGGTAAGAAAGCATTACTTGCAAAACCACAGATTGACACAAGGGATGGGGAGCTTGTCATTAAATCCAGAATAGGCCTGGAAAGTCCGTGCGTACTTGTGGAGACAATCCTTTCTATGTCTGATGATGAATTAAAAGAGTATGACTGCTATATAATTGATGAGGCACAATTCTGTAGCAAAGAACAGATAGAGTTTTTTGTTCATATAGTGGATGATTTGGATATACCGGTAATTTGTTATGGACTTAGGGCTGATTTTAGAAACGAATTGTTCCCTGGAAGTATGTGGCTCTTGGCATGGGCTGATGTAATAGAGGAAATCAAGACGGTGTGTTGGTGTGGCAGAGCCGCCAAATGCAATGCCAGATTTAATGAACATGGAATTATCAGAGAGGGTGACCAGGTGGTGCTTGGTGGCAATAGTTCCTATGTGGCTCTTTGCAGAAAGCATTTGAGAAGTGGTGATTTGGGTCCGAACTTTTGGGAATTACATCGTAATAACAACACAGACTAAATCATAAAAAGTGAACTGATAAGAAAAATAATCTTGCAGAATAGGAGAATAATCATGAAAAAGAAGAATTCATATGCAGTAATTACAGGAGCCAGTTCTGGAATAGGCGAGGAATTTGTTAAGCGCTTAGCCAGAGAAGGCTACAAAATTATACTTGTTGCAAGAAGAAAGGAACGTCTTGAGGAAACAAAAGAAAAGCTTACATCGGCTGAGGTTGAGTGTGAAATCATTACAGCAGATTTAGGTCAGATATCAGAGTGCAGAAGACTTATGGATGCACTTTCAGATAGGAATATAGGTGTATTTATAAATAATGCAGGCTTTGGAGACTGTGGCTATTTTGAAGAGACAGATGTGGAAAAAGAGCTTGAAATGATAGACGTGAATATAAAAGCAGTCCATATTTTGACAAAGCTTGTACTTCAGAAGATGGAGAAACAAAAGGGAGGCTACATACTAAATGTGGCCAGTTCAGCAGGTTTATTACCAGCAGGGCCATTTATGGCTACATATTATGCAACCAAGGCTTATGTTGCAAGCCTTACAAGAGCGGTGGCAGAGGAGCTTAGGCAGAAGAAGAGCAATGTGTATATCGGATGTCTTTGTCCAGGACCAGTCGATACAGAATTCAATAATGTGGCAAATGTAGAGTTTGCCTTGAAGGGAATTTCTGCTGAGTTCTGTGCTAATTATGCAATTGACCAGATGAAGAAGAGAAGGACCGTTATTGTTCCTACTGCTGCAATGAAGTTCTCTACAACAGGAGGCAGGTTCATGCCACAAAAACTTTTAGTTAAATGTGTGGCGCATCAACAGAAGAAAAAAATATACAAATAGATAAGTGACAGGAGTTTTAAATGAGTTCCAAGAAAATTTTACTAATCGCTACCGGAGGCACAATTGCCTCGAAAAAAACAGAGAATGGACTTACACCTAAGATTACTCCGGAAGAACTACTTTCCTATGTGCCAGATGCAGAGGATTATTGTAAAATAGATACTATTCAGTTATTTAATCTGGATAGTACAAATGTATCGCCAGAACATTGGAAGCAAATAGT
>CAMFPD010000079.1 GCA_945971355.1 uncultured Lachnobacterium sp. | reverse complement strand
GAGATTAAATTCCACCGCATAAGTGGGCGGTGGAATTTAAATAAAAAATTTTCGTTTTAAAGAATAATGATGTCAAATATATCATAAAGCTTGATTTTGTGATAGAATATAAAAAGCTATCTGCGAAAGCAGCTGAAAAGGAGTAAAAAAATGGCATTTTGTCACCTTCATACCCATACAGAATACAGTCTGTTGGATGGATCGAATAAAATAAAGAATTATGTAGCAAGAGTCAAAGAACTGGGCATGAACAGTGCGGCAATAACTGACCATGGAAATATGTATGGCGTGGTTGAGTTTTATAAAGAGGCAAAGGCCAATGATATAAATCCTATTATTGGATGCGAAGTATACGTAGCACCAAATTCCAGATTTGACAGAGAATTGAATCATGGAGATGACAGATATTATCACCTTATTTTGTTGGCAGAAAACAATACAGGATATGCCAATTTGATGAAAATTGTGTCTATCGGATTTACAGAAGGTTATTACTACAGACCACGTGTAGATTTTGAAACTCTGGAGAAATATCATGAAGGCCTTATCTGCCTGTCAGCCTGTCTGGCAGGAGAAATTCCCACATATATAAAAAGAGGATTTTATGAGGAAGCCAAGGAAATTGCCAAAAAATATCAGGCTTGCTTTGGGAAGGATAATTTTTTTCTGGAGTTACAGGACCATGGAATTTCTGAACAGAAGCTTGTGAACCAGCAGCTTCTCAGAATGAGTCAGGAGCTTGGAATTGAGTTAGTCTGTACTAACGATGTGCACTACACTTATGCAACTGACGTTGAGGCCCATGATGTGCTTTTGTGTATCCAGACAGGTAAGAAAGTGTCTGATGAGGACAGAATGCGCTATGAAGGAGGGCAGTTCTTTGTAAAGAGTGAAGCTGAGATGAGGGCACTTTTTCCATACGCAATTCAGGCGGTGGAAAATACTCAAAAAATTGCTGACAGATGCCAGGTTATTCTTGAATTTGGTAATTATAAGATTCCAAAGTACGAGGTTCCGGAGGGCTTTGAAAGTGCATGGGAATTTTTGAATCATCTGTGTGAAGAAGGCTTCAATAAAAAGTATCGAAGCGTACCGGAGTATGCAACAGATTCTAAAACTGCAGGAATAGAGCTCACAGAAGAAGAGACGGAAAAGCGACAGAAGACTCTGGATGAAATATACGAAGCAATGCAGTATGAGCTTGGAATCATAAAGAAGATGGGTTTTGTGGAGTATATCCTGATTGTATGGGATTATATAAACTGGTGCAGAACACATGACTGTTGGGTCGGACCGGGGCGAGGGTCAGCTGCTGGAAGTAGAGTTTGTTATTGTACAGGCATTACAAATATTGATCCGGTTAAGTATAATCTGCTTTTTGAGAGATTCCTTAACCCGGAGCGAGTATCAATGCCTGATATTGATGTGGATTTCGAGTATGCGGAACGGTACCGTGCAATTGAATATGTTCAGAAAAAATATGGATATGATTCAGTTACACAGATTGTAACCTTTGGAACTATGGCGGCAAGAGGTGTTATCAAGGCTGTTGGTAAGGCCCTTGATTTTCCTTATACGGAGACGGACCGCCTGGCAAAGATGATTCCGATGGAGCTTAACATAACTATTGACAAGGCACTCCAGATGAATCCTGAGCTCAGGGGAGTGTACGAGTCGGATGCAAAGGTCAGGGAAATGATAGACATGGCCAAAAAGCTGGAAGGGCTTCCTAACCATACCTCAGTCCACGCGGCTGGTGTGGTTATATATCCGGGAGTTGCCAGTGATTATGTACCTTTGGGACGAGCAAATGATGGAAGTCCAACAGCTGAGTACAATATGGTACAGCTGGAGGAGCTTGGTCTTCTTAAGATGGATTTCCTTGGACTTAGAACTCTTACTGTGCTCAAGGATGCGGTTAAGAATATTAAGGCATCGAAGGGAATAGATATAGATATTGATCACATAGACTATAATGATAAGGGGACTCTGGATTTTATCGGAACAGGAAAGACTGAGGGTGTGTTCCAGCTGGAGTCGGCAGGAATGCAAAATTTCATGAAGGAGCTTAAGCCACAAAATTTTGAGGATATTGTGGCAGGAATTTCTCTGTATCGTCCGGGCCCTATGGATTTTATTCCAAACTATATCAAAGGAAAAAATAACAAAGCTTCTATAACCTATGTGACACCAGAGCTGGAGAGTATTCTCGAGCCAACCTATGGATGTATTGTATATCAGGAGCAGGTTATGCAGATTGTACAAAAGCTTGCGGGATATACAATGGGGCAGGCTGATAATATCAGACGAGCCATGAGTAAGAAAAAACAGTATGTCATTGATGAGGAGAGAAAGAGCTTTGTCTATGGTGATGAGGAGCGTGGCATAAAGGGCTGCGTTGCAAATGGGATAACAGAAGCCGCTGCAAACAGTATATATGATTCCATGGTTGATTTTGCAAAGTATGCCTTCAATAAATCCCATGCAGCTGCTTATGCTGTGATAAGTGTCCAGACGGCATGGCTTAAATACTATTATCCGATAGAGTTTATGGCAGCTCTGATGACTTCTGTTATAGACAATTCAACAAAAGCTGCCGAGTATTTATATAACTGCAAGGAGATGGGGATAAATGTACTTCCACCTGATGTGAATGTGGGACAGGGAGAATTCACAGCAGAAAATGGAAGTGTCAGGTATGGTCTCTATGCAATTAAAGCCCTTGGAAGACCTGTGATCGACAAGATTATTGCTGAGAGGGAAGAAAATGGTCCATACAGAACACTGTCGGATTTTATCGAGAGAACTGTAGAAAGGGATGTAAATAAGAGAGCTATCGAAAATCTCATAAAGGCAGGTGCTCTTGACAGCTTAGAGGGAACCAGAAAACAGATGACCCTTGTGTACTCCTCTATAGTTGACAATGTTGTCAGAGATAGAAAAACAGGACTTGCAGGACAAATGAGTTTGTTTGATTTTGCCTCTGAGGAGGAAAAGAGCAGCTATGAAATTAAATTCCCGGATGTTGGAGAATTTGAAAATGAAGTTGCATTGGCCTTCGAGAAGGAGGTTCTTGGAATATATCTCAGTGGGCATCCTTTGGAAGAATACATGGATAAGATGAAAAAGAACGTTACTGCAAGTGCTATTGATTTTGCAATGGATGAGGAAACAGGAGCGGTCAAGGTTCAGGATAATTCTCATGTGGTAGTTGGAGGAATAATATCTGGAAAGACAATTAAATTTACAAAAAATAATAAAGCAATGGCATTTTTGACTATCGAGGATTTGACAGGAACCGTTGAAATTATTGTTTTTCCGAGAGACTATGAGAGATACCAGAGATATATACAGGATGATGCCAAGGTTTTTGTGATTGGTCATGCAACCGTTGAGGATGAGCAGGGCGGAAAAGTCATCTGCGAGAGGATAGTTTCATTTGATGAGACCGAGAAGGAGCTGTGGCTTCAGTTTGCTAACAAAGCTGATTATGAAGCTAAGGAGCAAATGGTACATGAGCTTATACGAACTTCTGATGGAAATGACACGGTTATTATATATCTGGCAGAGGAGAAAGCCATGAAACGACTTGGCCGAAACGAGACAGTTTCCGCAAATGATGAGTTAATCCAAACATTTAAAAGCAAAATAGGCGAAAAAAATGTAAAAGTTAGGGAAAAGACCATTGAAAAAATGCGCTGAAACGTATACAATAAGACAAGATTATTTGTAAATGATAAATTTTTAACATTATATACACGGAGGAAATAAAAATGGCAAAAGAGATTAATACAATTGCTGTTCTTACTAGTGGTGGAGATGCTCCTGGAATGAATGCTGCAATTCGTGCAGTTGTTCGTCAGGCACTTTCTAAGGGAAAAAAGGTTAAAGGTATTAAGAGAGGATATGCTGGTCTTCTTAACGAGGAGATTATTGATATGGATGCTAAGAGCGTATCTGATACAATCTCACGTGGTGGTACAATTCTGCAGACAGCTCGTTGTATGGAGTTCGTAACACCTGAAGGACAGAAGAAGGGTGCTGATATTTGTAAGAAGCATGGAATCGATGCTATCGTAGTTATCGGTGGAGACGGATCTTTCCAGGGAGCACAGAAGCTTGCTGCATTAGGAATCAATACAATCGGTCTTCCGGGAACAATTGATCTTGATATTGCTTGTACAGATTATACTATTGGTTTTGACACAGCTTGTAATACAGCTATGGAAGCAATTGATAAGGTAAGAGATACATCTACATCTCATGAGAGATGTTCAATCATTGAGGTTATGGGACGTGGTGCTGGACATATCGCATTATGGTGTGGTCTTGCAAACGGAGCAGAGGAAGTTCTTCTTCCAGAGAAGTATGATTATGATGAGGAGCGTCTTATCGAGCAGATTGCACATGCACGAGAGATGGGAAAACAGCATTACATCATTATCAATGCTGAGGGTGTTGGACATTCTCAGAGCATGGCAAAGAGAATTGAGGAAGCAACTGGTGTAGAGACACGTGCTACAATCTTAGGACATATGCAGCGTGGAGGCAGCCCTACATGTAAGGATCGTGTATATGCTACAATTATGGGAGCTATGGCTGTTGACCTTCTCTGCGAGGGAAAATCAAACAGAGTAGTTGCTCACAAGAACGGTGATTTCGTTGATTTCGATATTGATGAGGCACTTGCAATGCAGAAGGGTGTAGACGAGTACATGTATGAGATTTCTAGGAGTCTTGTATAATTGTTTGCAGTCAGATAAAATTTGAATTAATTATTTGCTGGATTATGCTCCGAGATTGCTTGCGATTTCGGAGCATTATTGGTGTATAAAGTAGCATGAAATAATGTTCATTTATATTGTTGATGCCATGTTACGCAGATGTATTTCATATTTGATCCGAGTTCCGGATATAATATTTTCTAAATGTTCTGATTAAGGCATCTAATTTTTTACGCAACCGCTCAAGACTCACCATCCGTGGTTCGACTTGAGCTCAAAACAACGTCCTGTTGTTTTGTTGCTATTTATCAAACAGAACATTAAGAAAATCTAATATCCTTCACAAGGCCCAAATATGAAATACATCTGCGCAACATGTCCCTCTACGTATATGGAAGAATATTTTACATGCTAATATATACACAAAGAATTAACTCAATCAGATGTTTGGAACTCGGATCAAATATAAAATGTATCTATGTAACATGTCATGAATATAATAAAAATACATTTCGTCATGATGAATACATAAGATGAACATAGAAATAGAATGCAAGAGGCGATGCACCTGAACGCAACGGAGAGGAAGATATGATTACAAGCACAAGTAGTAAGCAAATTAAAAATTTGTCGGCGCTGATAAAAAAGGCAAAGGAACGCCGTAATCAGGGAGTATTCGTTGTGGAAGGACCTAGAATGTTCTATGAGGCGCCGAAGGAACGACTGAGAAATGTATATGTGGCAGAATCATTTTATGCAGATGATAAGAATAAGGGTGAGATGGATGCATATATGGAAGGACAACAGGAAAAGCTTGAGGTTGTCAGCGACTCAGTATTCAGGCAGATATCAGACACACAGACACCACAGGGCGTAATGGCAGTGGTTGAGATGCCTCACTATGAGCTGTCGGAGCTTCTTAAAGGAGATGAGACACATTTGCTTATCCTGGAGAGTATCCAGGACCCGGGTAATCTCGGTACGATGATAAGAACCGGTGAGGGAGCCGGGATAACAGGCATTATAATGAATAATCAGACAGTGGATTTGTACAATCCAAAGACAGTGCGCTCCACAATGGGAAGCCTGTACAGAATGCCATACTACATATCGGATAACCTTGAAGATACGATAGATATTCTTAAAGGGAAAGGCGTAAGACTGTATGCAGCCCATTTAAAAGGAACCATGTCATATGATGAGCCGGAGTATACAGGTGCCTGTGGATTTATGATTGGAAATGAGGGAAATGGTCTCTCAGATGAAATTGCAAATATGGCAAATACTTACATAAGGATTCCTATGGAAGGAAAGGTCGAATCCTTAAATGCTGCAATATCAGCTACACTTTTGATGTATGAGTGCAACAGACAAAGAAGGAGAAAAAATGAGAATCTGGTTTAAGATATACAAGGATACAAGGCTAATCAATGAGGAAACCATAGAGGATTATTCTGAGGAAACCAGAACTCATAAAATATTTAACGCATTGGAGAAGGCATGCTACGATTTTGATTTACAAAAACCTATTTGGCTGGATTATAATGTGAAGGAATTTGCAAAACGTGGTGTGACTAAATTTACAAAGGATAATTTTGTAGAAGAGATAGAATTTGATTATTTGGAAATGCATATTCTGGAGGAATAAAATATGCATGGGGAGGAAATTTCATGGAGAACAGACCAGAGCATTTAGATGAGAGCATTGATAGTTGGGAAACTATGATGTTTTTATATAATTCTGCACTTAAGGAGGTGCAGACTAAGGTTGAAATCCTAAACGATGAGTTTAAGCATATACATAGCTATAACCCAATCGAGTATATAAAGACAAGAATAAAAACACCGGAAAGTATTGTGAAGAAGCTGAAAAAGCAAGGCTATGACAGTACAATTGAAAATATGGTGTCATATGTGAAGGATATAGCTGGAGTTAGAATAGTGTGTTCCTTTACATCAGATATATATAAGATGGCAGAAATGATTGGAAAACAGAATGATTTGACAGTGATTTCCGTGAAGGATTATATCAAAAATCCAAAGACCAGTGGATATAAAAGCTATCACATGATAGTTACTGTTCCGATTTTTCTGTCGGACAGAGTTGTGGATACAAAGGTAGAAATTCAGATAAGAACAATAGCAATGGACTTCTGGGCAAGTCTGGAGCATAAGATATATTATAAATTTGAGGGGCATGCCCCTGAATACATCAGCCATGATTTGAGAGAATGTGCTGAGATTGTAACAGAACTGGATGCTAAGATGTTGTCACTAAATGAGGCAATACTTCAGGCAAAGGCACAGCAAAAGGAATCTCTGAAAGAGGAATAGAATGAATATAATCAATGTAGAAAATATTACAAAGGTCTATACGGAAAGGGAGCTTTTTTCAAAAGCTTCCTTTTATGTGCAGGAAAATGAAAAGGTAGGAATTATTGGAATCAATGGTACAGGAAAGTCCACTTTATTAAAAATTGTAGCAGGACTAGAGGACCCTGATGAAGGAACAGTGACAAGGGCAAATCATATTGTAATTAATTACCTGTCACAGAATCCTGATTTTGACCCAGATAAATCAGTTATAGACCAGGTTATGGAACAGATTGTAATGACCGATTTGGATGAGCATTTGAGGTGGTCTTTGGAAAGCGATGCAAAATCCCTTCTTATGAAACTTGGAATATCAGACTTTCTGCAAAAGACAGGGGAGCTGTCAGGAGGACAGAGAAAGAGAATTGCCCTGGTGTCGGCAGTGTTAAAACCATGTGATGTGTTGATATTGGACGAGCCAACAAACCATTTGGACTATGAGATGGTAGAGTGGCTTGAAAACTATCTGAGAAGTTTTAGAGGTGCCATAATAATGATCACCCACGACAGATATTTCCTGGACAGTGTGTGTAATCGAATTGTAGAAATTGATAAGGGAAGTACATATAGTTACGAGACAAACTATTCAGGTTTTCTGGAGTTAAAGGCAGCAAGAGAGGACAGTGCCAGAGCCACAGAGCGAAAGAGACAGTCTGTGCTTCGCAAGGAAATCGAGTGGATGCAAAGAGGTGCGAGGGCAAGAAGCACCAAGCAGAAAGCACATATAAAGCGTTACGAGACTCTGAGAGATCAGAAGGGACCACAGATAGATGAGAAGCTTGAACTATCATCTATCTCCACACGAATGGGGCGAACCACCATCGAATTAAATAATATATGTAAATCATTTGGCAATAAAAAAATAGTAGATGATTTCACATATATCTTCCTGAAAAAAGATAGAATAGGGTTTGTTGGAAGAAACGGATGCGGTAAGACCACCCTGATGAAAATGATTGCAGGTGAATTAACTCCAGACAGTGGAACTATAGAGATAGGACAAACTGTAAAGATTGGCTATTATGGTCAGGAGGTAAGTCTGGACGGAAATCAAAAGGTAATAGATTACATAAAAGATGCGGCGGAATATGTGAAGACAGAGGATGGACTTGTATCCGCATCAGCTATGCTTGAGAGATTTTTGTTTCCACCAAGTCAGCAGTACAGTCCTGTAGGTAAACTGTCAGGAGGAGAAAAGAGAAGACTTCACCTGCTAAGAGTGCTTATGGAAGCTCCTAATGTACTCATACTAGATGAGCCCACAAATGATTTGGATACAGAAACCCTTGCCATATTGGAGGATTATCTGGATGGCTATGACGGAATAGTTGTCACTGTTTCTCATGACAGATATTTCCTTGACAGAGTTGTTAGAAGAATATTTGCATTTGAGGGGGATGGGAAAATTGTTCAGTATGAAGGCGGATATACTGATTACATGGCAAAGAGACCTGAACCAGCAGATGGCTCAATAGTTGCTGACTCTGCTATTGGGACAGATTCATCGACTATGTCATCAGCTGATGTATCAGGAAGTATAGATGCAGTAGAAAAGCCGGCCAAGGTTGATTCTCGTGCAACTTGGGGGCATGAGAAGAAGCTGAAATTCACCTACAAGGAACAAAAAGAATATGAGACCATTGAGGCTGAAATTGAAGCTCTTGAATCCAAAATTGAGGAGCTTGATGCCAAGATGCTTACGGTTGCCAGTGATTTTGGCAAGCTCAATGCACTCTCTCAGGAGAAGGAGGCTGCCGAGGCTTCCCTTCTGGAGAAGATGGACCGCTGGGAGTATCTCGAAGATTTGGCCATGAGAATTAGCGCGCAGTAATCTGTGCGCTTTTCCTATTTGTAGAGAACACTTATGGTGCCCTATGT
>CAMFPD010000078.1 GCA_945971355.1 uncultured Lachnobacterium sp. | reverse complement strand
TTTTCGCTGAATGTGATGCTGTAACAGATATAAGGCATGATTTTGAGAAAACATTTGGGGAGTGTAGAGAGGTAACAGAAAAATATCGCAATGGAAGAGGTGCAACTCTTAGATTTGGACAGTTGCTTATGCGTTTATTCGCGGAGTTGCTATAAATGAATAAGACTTGTACAATATGCATAAAAATTAATCAAAAAAATTGTAAAGTTTGTATACACTTATTGACTAAACCATGATATTATAATGCCTGTAAAAACCCCCCAATACATTATATATATTTTACTATCCCCATAGTAAAAATACCTTCTCCTAAAAAGTCCAAGTAATTGGACTTTTTTTCATGTCTGTAGCTTTTCTACTTTCATAAATGGTACTTGAGTGCTATAATTATTCTAAATGTAGAGTTTCCAAATAACAATCAGATTATTATATAGAAAAAGGAACAGAGCGCGTGAAGTATCTATTTTCAGATTTACTAATATTTGACAGTATATGTACTATATTGCTGCTAATTACAGGAATTTCAACAAAGAAAAACAGACAGATAGAGGAATATCTGTTTGGGGTTGTTGCTGTTGCCAGCTCAATATGGAGCTTCGGATTTGGAATGCTGTTTGTGCAGCTTGATGTTGAGGCTGCGCATTTCTGGCGCAATTATGGAATATTTGGAACTGTACTGTACATGATATCTGTGCAGTGTCTTACATGTAGAATTTCTGGAATACCCAAGGTACTTCGATGGGCGTTGAATTTTATTTCGCTACTTGGCTGGCCTGTTTATGCAATGTCTATTCAGCCGAATCAGACCAGTTATGTCATGTCTAAGTTTGGAATGACTTATAGATTTACCCCTGGTATTGTCAACAATTTGTATACCGGTTACTTTATGCTGGTAGCCTTTGATATATTATTAGTAATTGTCTACATGATTTTTTTCTCAAAGCTTAGGAGAATACGAACATTTGGAAAGTACTTTCTGCTAATTGAGGTACTTATTCTGATTGGAACAGTTCTTGATATGATTTTTCCGGCAATGGGGCTTCCAGCGCTGCCAGGCAGTAATGTGACGCAGTTCTGGGGTACAATTATTCTGTATTACGCAATGGTTAGAATAAGGCGTAACGAGTTAAATGTATCTAATATGTCAGAGTATATTTATCGTTCTCTTGCCGTTCCTATTGTAGTTTTTGATAAGGAGCATCATTTACATATATCGAATGAGGCAGCAAATAAATATCTGGGTATTAATTTAGGTCCTGATGAATGCAGTGAACAGAAGGTGTCAGATTTTTTTGATGTGGATTTCGATAATGAGGTCATAGGAGAGCGTAAGGAAGTTACTTTTGATTGCGTGAAAAAAGCAGATAATTCACCGTGTAATCTATCTGTTAGTGCGATTACTGATAAATATGGCGATGTAATAGGATACATTGCGCTGATAAAAGATTTGTCAGAGCGAATGAAGTATATAAATGAGCTTAAAAAGGCCAGAGAGGATGCAGATATATCAAATCAGGCGAAGAGTACTTTCCTTGCCAATATGTCTCATGAAATCAGAACTCCAATGAACGCCATTGTAGGGTTCTCCGAGATTATTTTGAAACAGGAAATGGACAGGAAGGAGTTGCTTGATTATGTAACTGATATCAGGGATTCGTCGTATGGTCTTTTGGCAATTATCAATGACATTCTTGATATTTCAAAGATTGAGTCAGGCAAGATGGAACTTGTAAACGGTGAATATCAGTTCAAGGATATGTTACAGAATGTGATTGTACAGATTTTGCCGCTGGCTGATAATAAGGGACTTAGATTTGATGTTGAATGTAATTCCAGAATTCCAAGTGTTTTATATGGAGATGAAACGAGAGTTCAGGAAATACTTATAAATGTATTAAACAATGCAGTTAAATATACTGAAAAGGGATTTGTACGTCTTACTGTGGAGATGGAGTCAGCATCATTCCAATCCGATGCTAATATTGTTTTCACGGTAGAGGATTCTGGAAGAGGAATAAAAGCTGAGGACAAGATGGTCATTTTTGATGCTTTCGAGCAGGTGAACAAAAGGCTTCACGAAGGCATCGAGGGAACAGGGCTTGGCTTGTCCATTGTAAAGGGATATGTTGGATTGATGAATGGAAGCATAAACGTGGAAAGCGTGTATGGTGAAGGCTCAGTCTTTACAATAGGAATACCACAGAAGGTGATTAACGGCACTCCAATTGGAGAATTTGATTTCAAGACACATTCTTTTGAGAAATCTAACATAGGCGATTTGTACATATCAGATACCAAGGTTTTGGTAGTTGATGATAACTTTGTAAATCTGAAAGTTATTCGTAAGAGCCTTGAGTGCTACGGATTGGATGTTACCACTGTAGATAGCGGTGAAAAATCCATTGAGATTTGTGGAAATGAGGACTTTGATATTGTAATTATGGACCAGATGATGCCGGGAATGGATGGAATAGAGGCCATGAGGAGAATCAGGGAACTCTCACCACGCTATGCCCATGGTGGCACGTGTAAAATTATTGCATTGACGGCTAATGCGGTCAAGGGAGCTAGAGAGGAACTGTTGGCAGTTGGTTTTGATGAGTATGTCAAGAAGCCAATCGAATTTGAACATTTGGAAGATGTTTTGTGCAGATTTATCCCAGCAGAAAAAATTACAAGAGTGGATAATGCACATGGTGATTTAATTCCAACTGTAAATGTCAAAGAGGATGAAGAGGAAAGAGGAAATATGGAATTAGTTATTGAAGGAATTGATATTGAAGTAGGACTTGTACATTGTGGTGGGCTGATGTCAGATTATCTGGAGATTCTCGCCCTTACTGCTGAAACTGGCCGTGAATACCTAAAAAGTATGAGTGGAAAAATCGACACAGATATAGATGGTTATGTTGTAGAGATTCATGGAATAAAAGGAATGTGTTATAACATAGGGGCCAACGAATGTGGAGATAAAGCAAAAGCTCTTGAAATGGCAGGAAGAGAGAGAAACCTGGATTACATTCGTGCAAATCAATCATCTTTCGAGGAAGAGTATATAGAGCTTCTAGATAGGGTGGAGAATGCACTTAAGAAGATGAATGGAGACGCTTCTGGTTCGTCTGATAGCGATGCTGATTTATCGGAATATGTTGCCAGAATAAAACATGCGGCAGCAGAGTATGATATTCCTACAGCAGAGAAAATATTAAAGACAATGATGCAGAAACAGTGGACAGATGAGGAAAACGAGATTATCAGGAAGCTGGAAGTCATGATAAATGATGTTAATTTTGATGCTTTGATGAGCTTTGAAATTTAAGAGAAAATAAGAGGACAACTGATGGATTTAGTTCAAAGTGAAAATATAGTTAAACAGGTAGGTGATGGTCTTTTCCTGACAGATGATGGAAGCGGACTTACTCTTACCGATGGAAAGCTTGCACTTAGAGGTGATTTTACAGGACTTTTACCAAGACTAAAACAGTCAAATCTTCAAAGTGAATTTTTAGTTAAGGCTTCCAAAATAAAGGGCATAGAACATCCAGTGATTATTGACGCAACAGCAGGAATGGGGGAGGACTCAATGATTCTTGCGGCGGCAGGCTTCGAGGTGTATCTGTTTGAGTATGATCCGGTAATTGCAGCGCTGTTGAAGGATGCTCTGGACAGAGCGATGGAGATTCCCGAACTTAAAGAGGCTGCAGGGCGCATGCATTTTACGGAGGGGAATAGTATAGATAATATGTCAAAGCTTGAGATAGTTCCAGATGTGGTTCTTCTTGATCCAATGTTTCCAGCCAGACAAAAAAGTGCGCTTGTAAAGAGAAAGTTCCAGCTTTTGCAGAAGCTGGAGAAACCATGTTCAGATGAGAATGAGCTGCTTCAGGCAGCGTTAAATGTAAAACCTAGAAGAATTGTGATAAAGAGGCCGCTAAAAGGACCATTTCTCGGCGGAATGAAGCCAAGTTATTCATTAACTGGAAAAGCAATACGATATGACTGTATTGTAATTCCTAGATAGATTGAGGGATATATGTACGATTTAGAAAAAAGAATGTTTGAGTTATGTGACAAAGAGTATGCAGCTTTTCAGTGTAAGCTTACGCCAACCATTGATGCGGAAACTGTACTTGGGATTAGAGTTCCTGTGCTTAGAAATCTGGCAAAGGAATTCCGAAAAGAATCAGAATGTGAAGCTTTTTTGGAAAGTCTCCCTCACAGGTATTATGATGAGAACATGTTTCACAGCATTCTTCTTTGCGATGTGAAGAATTATGAGAGGGCCATTGAATATGTGGATTCATTTTTGCCATATATAGATAACTGGGCGGTTTGTGATACCTTATCACCCAAGGTTTTCAAGAAGCATAGGCCACAGCTAATTGAAAAGATAATGGAGTGGACCAAATCAGACAAGGTTTATACTTGCAGGTTTGGAATCAAAATGCTTATGGCACATTTTCTGGATGAGGATTTCAAGCCAGAATATTTGAAGATACCAGAGGCGGTAAAGTCTGATGAGTACTATGTAAAGATGATGGTAGCATGGTATTTTGCAACAGCACTTGCAAAGCAGTGGGATGCAACTATTCCTTACATAGAAGAGAATAAGCTTGATATATGGACACATAATAAAACTATTCAAAAAGCCAGGGAGAGTTATAGAATAACTGCTGACCAAAAGGAATATCTAAAGACATTAAGACGATGAAAATACTTGAATATTTAAGACGCAAAAATATAAATCAGATACAGTCTCCCTGTGGAGGTAAGGGCACATGCAAAAAGTGTATGGTCAAAATCCACCAAAATGGAGTGGAGAGGCAGGTATTGGCCTGTCAGACTGAATACGAAGCTGATATGACGGTTGTTTTATCAGATGAGAATGATGAAAATCAAATGAGAATAATTCATTCTGGGAAAAACAGGCAGAGGGTGAAAATCGGGTTTGATGGTATTGTGGCAGCTTGCGATATTGGAACAACAACTGTGGTTTGTCATCTGGTAGATGGAGCTACAGGTAAGGTTATTAGCACTGTGGCATATCCAAATAAACAGAGAAGCTTTGGAGCTGATGTGATATCAAGAATTGAAGCGGCGACCCATGGGAAACTTGGAGAAATGCAAGCTGCAATCATCAGACAGATTCAGTCTATGTTAGGCGAATGCCTGAAAAAATCTGGGCATGAAAATGAGAAAATCAAATGTCTCTCTGTTGCAGGAAACACGGTTATGTGTCATATTTTTGCAGGTATATCCCCTCAATCAATTGGAAAGGCGCCATTTTTGCCAAAGGAGTATTTTGGAAAAAACTATTCAGGGGAAGAGTTGAACCTTGAGATGGTAGATCAGGTATATATCGCACCAGCAGTTTCTGGGTATGTGGGAGGAGATATCACTTCTGATATGCTGGCACTTGGCGAGGTAATGAATGATGGAGAAGAAGTGGGATTGCAAAAAGCAGGACAGTTCCATGGATATGATGGCAATCAGAGCTCGTCCAAGAGTTACGAGACACTCCTTCTTGACATAGGAACGAACGGAGAGATGGTTCTTGGAAGGCCAGGGGATTACACATGCTGTGCTACAGCGGCAGGTCCTGCCTTCGAGGGAGCGGAAATTGAGCTTGGAATGCCTGCAATGGCAGGAGCAATCTCAAAGGTATGGCTTGAAGATGACCACATAGGAGTAAGTGTGATAGGCGATGATGACGTTGGAAAAGTTACAGCTGCAAGGGGAATATGTGGTACGGGACTAGTGGATGCGATAGCGATTTTTCTTGAGATGGGACTTATTGATGAGACAGGCAGGATAATGACTCATAGGGAAATACCATATAAATACTATAGCTATTTGGGGGACGAGGAAGAGGAGAATGATTGCATTTTCCTCACAGATGAAGTCTATGTAACACAGGAGGATATCAGGAAGCTGCAGCTTGCAAAGGGTGCAATTGCTGCTGGAATAAAAGTCTTGATGAATGCAAGAAATGTCACATGTGATGATATAGAAAAGGTCATAATAGCGGGTGGCTTTGGAAGCGTTTTAGACAAAAAAAGTGCTGTCAGAATTGGACTTATTCCTACAG
This sequence comes from uncultured Lachnobacterium sp., assembly GCA_945971355.1. GTDB lineage: Bacteria > Bacillota > Clostridia > Lachnospirales > Lachnospiraceae > Roseburia. Next base: position 3,002 of record CAMFPD010000078.1, on the reverse strand, counting down.
AATTATTGGGAAAAACCGAAGCAATAGGCAATGCGGCGGCAGAAGGGGCTATTTTAGCTGCAATTTCAAAGGATGTAAGGGAAGAACTTGATCAAATTAAGGAGAGTATGGCATATATAGAACTGTCAGCAGAGGAGAGTTTTTCGGAAGAGTATATCAGACAAATGAACTTTTGATAAATCAAGGATATTTATATGATATGAATTGATATAAATCAGGAAGATATGAAATCAGGGAGAAATAAAATGGAAAGACTAAAGGCAAAAGAGGTATTGCGAAGAGCATTTAGTATTCGTGGTGATACTGCTTCATTTGAGGAAATAGAGGATAGAATCTTAGATGCAGGAGAAGTAAAGGGAACAAATCTGGTGGTGCTTGTTCTGGCTATTTTCATTGCATCTATTGGACTAAATATGAATTCCACCGCAGTAATAATTGGAGCGATGCTTATATCTCCACTTATGGGATGCATTATGGCAATGGGATATGGTTTTGCAACCGGAGATTTAGCCCAGATTAGAAACTCGTTTTTGGGTTTGGTATTTGAGGTCATTGTATGCCTTATAACCTCAACAATTTATTTTTCCATAAGTCCCATAACAACAGCAACCTCAGAGCTTTTGGCAAGAACAACACCTACCATCTGGGATGTTCTTATTGCATGTTTTGGTGGTCTTGCGGGCATAATAGGAGTTACCCGCAAGGAAAAGTCAAATGTAATTCCGGGAGTGGCAATTGCTACTGCCCTTATGCCACCACTTTGTACAGCGGGATATGGACTATCTGTAGGTTCATGGAAGTATTTTGCAGGTGCTATGTATTTGTTTCTCATAAATACTTATTTTATAGCACTTACAAGTACAATTATGCTTCTCGTAATGAAGATTCCTACCAAGATAAAAATTAGTCCGGAATTAAGAAAAAGATTAATGAAACGAGTGGCAATAAGTACTGTGATATTTGTTATTCCAAGTGTGATTTTTGCGGGGGCACTGGTGAGGCGTGAAATGCAGGAAAATACAGTGGTTTACGAAAACAATGCGCAGTATTTTGATGTGGAGAGACTAAGCAAGGAGCTTTCCATAATTTATCCGGAGTTTTCAAGTTTGGAAGTGGGGTATCTTGACAGCTGGGATAAGGAAACGGACACAAATGCACAGAAGCTTACAGTCTTCGTTTATTGTGACGAGGAGTTTGATAAGGTTCAAAAGCGTACAATAGAGGAATTGCTCAAAATAGAGATTCCTTTTGATGAAATTACATATATGAAGTCGGAATAGTAATAATCTAAGCCGTGGAGAAGGAGGATTTTTATGGGAAACGATAAGAAGATTGTATTGGAAGAGAAAAAGGCTGAGCTTGCAGGAATGCAGCAGCTTATCAAGGAGCACAATTTTCCGGTTATTGTGCTGATTGAAGGATGGGGAGCCGCAGGAAAAGGAACCTTGTTAGGAAGACTGATCAGGGATATGGACCCACGTTTTTATAGGGTAATTCCTGGAAAAACACCAACTGATGAGGACAGGAGGATGCCTTTTATCTGGCGTTACTTTAAGGACATTCCTGAAAATGGCAAGTTTTTGTTCATGGACTCAGGATGGATGGAAGAAATCGTAGCTGCACGTGTAAGTGGTGAAATTGACAAGGATACTTTTGACAGGCGAGTAGAAAGTATCAAGATTTTTGAGAGACAATTAGTAGACAATGGATACGTGCTGGTGAAACTTTTTCTGGATATTGACAGGAATGAGCAGCAAAAACGTGTAGAAAAGCTATTGTCCGACAAGGATACTAAATGGAGAGTCAGCGATAGCGATAAATTGCAGTTGAAAAAGCGTGAGAAGTTTGAAAAATATTACAAAAAATGTATGGATGCCACAGATTTGGCTCAGGCACCTTGGAATATCATGCTTGGAACCGATGAAAAGACATGCGCGATGAAGGCCTTTTCTCTGATTACAGATGCAATTCGCAAGAGAATAGATAGTCCTGTTGTTCCGGAGATACAGGATTGCAGCAAGTTTAATCTGAAAAAAATGCCAAGCTTGTCGGAGGTCGATTTAGACAAAAAATTGACAAGAGAAGAGTATGATAAGGAACTTGAAAAATGCAGGAAGAAATTAAGAGAACTTCACAATAAGCTCTACAGAGCCAAGATTCCTGTAGTAATTGCCTACGAAGGCTGGGATGCAGCTGGAAAAGGAGGTAATATCAAGAGACTTACAAGCGGACTCGATGCAAGGGGATTTGAGGTTAATCCTATTGCATCGCCACTTCCACCAGAGAAGGCAAGACATTATCTGTGGAGATTTTTTACAAGACTTCCAAAATCTGGACATATAGCAATTTTTGACAGAACCTGGTATGGACGTGTAATGGTAGAGCGTTTGGAAGGATTTTGTAGTGAGAATGACTGGAAGCGCGCCTACGGAGAAATAAATGAGTTTGAGAAGGAACTTGTGGATTCTGGTGCCATTGTGATTAAGTTCTGGATACAAATTGATAAGGACACACAGCTTGAACGTTTCACGGAGAGACAGAACAATCCTGAGAAGCAGTGGAAGCTTACAGATGAGGATTGGCGAAACCGCGAGAAGTGGGATGTGTATGAGGACGCAGTTAATGAAATGATTCAAAAAACCAGTACAAAGATTGCTCCATGGTACATTGTGGAATCAAATGACAAGCTCTATGCGAGAATAAAGGTTATGAAAACCGTAATTGAAACTATAGAGAAGGCCTTGAGCAATGAAAAATAAAGAGCAGCTATATGACAGAAATGTGTGGGTGCATGAACGAAATGAGTGGATGCATGACAGAAATGTGTATAATAGTTGCAAGGTGTGAAAAATTGTGCTAACATAGTGCCAACTTCATAGGGAGATAATTGGTGCCGGAGAGCTGGGGTATTTGTAGTCAGCTCAATGGGTAAAAGGGAAACAGGTGCGATTCCTGTACGATCTCGTCACTGTGATTAGGGAGTGTGCATGCCGATATACCAC
>CAMFPD010000077.1 GCA_945971355.1 uncultured Lachnobacterium sp. | reverse complement strand
TTATATCATAGTGTTAATGTTTTTGCTCACTTTTTTATAATTTTTATAAATTTACAGAATATATGCTTCCATCCTTGTCTAAATAAAGCTCTGGCATTATTGTGGATGGTTCTGCAGTATCCGTCACCTTAAACAGTAATATCAGTTCAACGCTCTCTCCAGCCTCTACTGTCCCCTCATAATTCACGATGCTGTATGTGAGGAAATTTGACTCTGCAGCAATTTTCTCATCACTGTCAAGCTTGGCTGAAAATTGCAGATTGTCCGAAAACAAATCTACATCACATGCCTCTGAACTATTATTAGTAAGAGTAAAGTTCATAACCAGATATGAATATCCCACGCCTGCTTCAATAGCATAATAGCTGCCCTCCTTATAGGATGGCATCATCTCAAATCCATTGTATGTAATATCCAATCCCTCTGTAAAATTAAGTGCTTCCCCCAGTGAAATACTTCCACCAGACTGTTCCGCTCCACTGTCTGCTCCATTACTTGAAGCAACATTTCCATCAACTGCCTCTGTCGACTCCTCAATACTCTCAGTAGATTCCTCAACTGTTTCAGTTTCTTCCTCCTGAATTTCTGGCAAAACAGAATTCATTCCGTCTCTCTGAAAAACATTATACTTTGAAATAACATGGGCAGAATACTTTACAATTATTGCTTCTTCCTCTTCTGTAAGCTCATATAAAGGAGTCCCACATCCTGTCAAAGATAAAATCGTTGCCGCCACAACAGTCAATGCTAAAAAACGTTTCTTTTTCATTTTTTCACCTATGACTTTTATCCTATTTTAATTAATGGTAGCACATTTGAAATAGCTTTACAACAACAAATTAAAGCGTTTTAGTTATTAGTTTCCAATTCCATCCAAAACTCAACACCATTCTCACGATTGAGTACTCCACACTGTTGATGCAAAGAGTCCATTATAGCCTTAACAATGGAAAGTCCTATTCCACTTCCACCATATTCACGAGTTCTGGCCTTATCCACTTTGTAGAATTTTATCCATACCTTATCCAGCTCATTCTCCGGAATGTGGTCTCCTGTATTAAAAACCTTCACTCTTAAATGATTATCTCTCTTTTCAAAAGATATATCAATTATCTTTTCGTTTTTTGCATAATGAATTGCATTGCTTACATAGTTAGTTATTACTTCCTCAACCTTATATTCATCTCCCCATACATAAACAGATTCCTGTTCTGTAAAGTTCACTGTAATGTTCTCCTGTGCAGTCAGAAGTGCTGAAGCATTAATAACCCCTCTCACCAGCTCTGTCATATCAAATCTCGTGATATCCACCGTATCATTACCAAATTCCAGTTGATTTAGAGTCAACAGCTTTTTAACCATGGTATTCATCTTTTCCGACTCATCCATTATCACTTCACAGTAATAATCACGACTTTCCTCGTCGTCCATGACACCTTCCTTCAGTCCTTCTGCATAACCTGATATAAGGGCGAGGGGTGTTTTTAATTCGTGAGATACATTAGACAAAAACTCCTTACGCATCTCATCAATTTCTTCTTTTTTCTCTATATCCTGCTGTAATTCCAGGTTTGCAGCCTTTAGCTCCGATATAGTCTTTTCCAAAGTCTGAGACAGAGCATTCATGTGCTGACCCAGTTCATCTATTTCTATACTGTCATTTTCATTAGCAACATACTTTGCTTCGAAATCAAGCTCTGATATTTTCTTAGAAAGTTCTGTTATCTCTCTTATTGGTCTGGAAATTGTCTTTGATACAAAAATGATAATTATTAAACAAACTAAAACAGAAAAAACACCTACAAGCTCAAAGAATTTATTGGTTATGCTGGCACTCTCCCTGATACTCTCCAATGCCGATCTCATTAGAACAGTACTTCCATCAGCCAAGCGTCCCCACAGCACCAGATATTCCTCTCCAAGTCTTGAGTCAACCTGCTTGGCCAGAACATAATTTTCCTCCGCCTGAATTTCCTCATAGTTGATTCCAGTATCGCCGCTTAGCATATCCGATAGCTGCATTTGCAAAAGCTGGATATCATTGACAGAGGCTCTGACAATCTCTCTATTTTTACCAATAACAATTGCACTGATATTACCATTTACACATATTTTTTCAAAAGTAATATCAAATTTTTCATCTCTTAAGATTCCTTCATAGCTGGCATAATCAATTGTTTCAAAGCCATTTAAAATCTGTTCCTGTTTGTGATGTATATAATATTTTTCGAGAAATGTATTGTTTATAAACCAGCACAAGCCTATTGTGCCGATTACAATTAAAAGCATTGTTATTACCATTTTTACCGATATGGAGGTTCTGCAAAATCTATTCTTCATTCTCTATTAACCTCAAATTTGTAGCCCATACCCCATATGGTTTTGATGTAATCCCCTTTATCTCCCATCTTATTTCTGAGCTTCTTCACATGAGTATCAATTGTTCTGGCATCACCAAAATAATCGTAATCCCAGACACTATCCAGAATTTTTTCTCTTGATAAAGCAATCCCTGCATTTTCCATGAAATAATCCAACAGTTCAAACTCCTTATAGCTGAGTTCTACCAGATTATTATCAATCTTCACCGTGTGAGCATTCTTGTCCATGACAATTCCACCCATTTCCTTAATCATGGTCTCATCACCAATTTTGCTTGTTCTTCGAAGAAGTGCGCCCACCCTTGCCACCAGTATCTTGGGTGAAAAAGGTTTTGATATATACTCATCTGCTCCAAGCTCAAAACCATTAAGCTCGTCACTTTCTGTACTTTTTGCAGTAAGCATAATAATTGGCACCTTGGAGGTCTCTCTTATTTCCTTACACACCTCCCAGCCATTTAGTTTTGGCATCATAACATCCAGGATAATAAGCGCTATATCCTTTTCACTGTAAAAAATATCAAGTGCCTCCTCACCGTCACCAGCCTCAAGCACCTCGTAATCCTCCCTCACAAGGAAATCCTTAACAAGCTTTCTCATTCTACTTTCATCATCTACAACCAAAACTTTTAATTTATCCATTTATTCTGCCTCCACAGTCTCATCATCCACGTCATCTGTGTATTCAATTCCAAGTTCATTCTCTTTTTCACGTATGGCAGTTTCTCTTTCCTTAAGGTTATTTTCCCATGACTCATACTTGTCAATCAGCGCATTTTCATAATTAAACACATTTACACTGTTGCCTGTCAGATAATTAACCAAAAACATTCCAACGATAATTACTATAAGTATTACATTGAGCCAGACAGATACCTTGTGTTTTTTCCCTGTCTCCTCAACACTCGCATTCCGGTTGACCTTCTTGGTGCGATTTACTTTTCTATTCAAATTTGTATTATTTCTCGCATTTTCACGCACCGACTGTGGTCGGTTTGTCCTTGTATCAAAATTACACATTTCAGCCGGAATAGGTCTGATATACTCTTTATCAATGTTTGTGGATGTCATGAGAAATTCCTGAAGTTCAATGAGGAATGCCACTCCAACAGGCGTTGTAAGCATATTGTCCTGTATCAGTTTGCTGTACAGCTTTAGAACTACCTCCGGGTCATCCATTCTGGTATTCTCTTTTATATATTTAATTCCGCCTGCTTCTTTTCTGGCTTTTGCAGCCTGATTTTCAGACTCAAAGCAAAATCCCTCTACAATTTCCATATTTCAAGCTCCTATCATTCCCTCATATGTATACTTATACAGTCTCAGAAGTTCTCTGATTAATCATACTTGCCAAATAACCCGCGCCAAAGCCATTGTCTATATTTACAACAGATACCCCACTGGCACAGGAATTCAGCATAGATAATAATGCTGACAAGCCTCCGAAAGAAGCTCCATACCCCACACTTGTTGGGACTGCTATAACAGGGCAATCCACCATGCCACCAACAACTGATGCAAGGGCACCCTCCATTCCCGCTATGGCAATCACAACATTTGCATTTATAAGATACTGCGAATTTGCGAGCAATCTGTGAACTCCAGCCACTCCAACATCATATAATCTCAAAACTTTATTTCCAAGCACCTCTGCTGTCACAGCTGCCTCCTCAGCGACTCTGTAGTCGCTGGTTCCGCCAGTGGCAATCACAATAGTCCCCTGCTTAACAGGCTCTGGGATTTCACCTACAATACCAATCTGTGCATCTTCCCTGTAATCCAGATTGATATCTGGGGATATGTCCTCTGCCTTCTCCTTTGAAAGCCTAGTGATAAGAATTGTCTTCTGATTATTTCTTATCATTTCCTTTACAATATCTTCTATCTGCTTTGCGTTCTTTCCCTCACCATAAATCACTTCCGCAATTCCCTGGCGAAGTTCTCTCTGGGTATCAATCTTGGCAAATCCTAAATCTCTAAATGGTGCCATCTTTATTTGATCTATTGCTTCATCAATCTCCACTTCACCATTTTTTACAGCCTTTAGGATTTTTTCAAGCTCTTCTTTTTTCATTTACTTATCCTTCTCAATTATTTCACCGGATCTATATGCGCTGATCAGCATCTTCAAATCATCAATTTTACGGCGTATCTTCTCACCTGAATCTGTATCACCAACAAGAATACGCTTATCCATAAACTCTACAGCCTCCCGCTTTGAAACTATATCTCTCTCGTCCCTAACGGCAGTCTCAGGCGATTCAAACGGCTCATGGGCAGTGAGTGTCAATCCGTAAGAATTGTAAATTAAAGTATATCCGGCAATTCCTGTTCTGCTTCTATATGCCTTTGAGAAACCTCCATCTATAACAATTACCTTGCCATTACACTTAACCGGACTTTCACCTTTCATTCTGTGAACAGGGACATGACCATTTATAATGTGAGCCCGGTCTCCAGACAAACCAAACTCTGAGAGAATCTTATCTGCTATTTCCGGCTTATTTATAAGTTCATAATAGCAGTTTTTAACCTCAACCTTCATATCTTCTTCCGCAAGAAAATACCGCTCAAAGGTAGCCATTTTCTTTCTGCCATACAAAGGAGAATACGGAGCAGTCCAAATATACCACATGATATCGGCTCCCTTTTCTCTCTCCTCCTCATGGGTTGAAAAAAATGCCTTTCTTACATACAACTCAAGTACATCAAAAAGTGCCTTACCACTGTATTCCGTTCCATATATATTTACCTTCGCAAAGCTTCCATCCTCCATCATTGGAATACAGCCATGGAACAGTAAATTACCATTGTAAACCTTGTACATTCCACCTTTTTTGAGAAGCAGCTGAACATGGGTCTGCAGCTTTTCACAATGAAGAAATGACGACCTTAATCTGGTTATAACCTCATACTCTTCGTCTGTAAGCTTGTATGGGTCAGCTGGATCTATTGTAGGGAAGTTAGTGTCAAGCATTTTGAAGGTTTTTCCCTCCAATTCAACTGTACCATTTTCATAATCAATTTTCTCCAGAACAAGGCGTTCTTCCATTCCGTACTCTGGATACTTCTTTATGAGCTGTCCCTCAAGCTTAAACCTGATCATGGCAATAGCCTTATGCATCTTCCTTGTCATTTCATTTTCTTCAAAGTTCGTAATACTCTGGGTTCCTTTAAAGACAAATTTTTCGCATGGGTCATCTGCATACGCTTTCATGGCAAATGTAGCTAATGGAAGCATATTTATTCCATATCCTTCCTCAAGCAGATCCAGATTTCCATATCTAATACTGTTTCTTATAACAGTTGCTACACAAGCCAGATTTCCTGCCGCAGCCCCCATCCAGATAATATCATGGTTTCCCCATTGTATATCCAGTGAATGATATTTGCACAGCCTGTCCATGATAAGGTGGGAACCCGCACCTCTGTCATATATATCACCAAGTACATGAAGATGGTCAACTGCCAGTTGCTGAATAAGCTCGCACAGTACAACAATAAACTGTTCTGCCTGCCCGAGCTCTACAACAGTGTTTACAATAGCCTCATAATAAGCTTCCTTGTTCAACACCTCTGGTTTTTCAGTTATTAACTCCTCAATCACATATGAGTAATCCTCTGGCAGAGCTTTTCTCACCTTAGATCTGGTATACTTTGAAGAAACTGTCTTACAGACTTCAATAAGACGATACAAAGTAGTCTTGTACCACAAGCTCATATTTTCCTCTGTCTGTTTTACAATCTCCATTTTCTTTTTAGGGTAATAAATTAAGGTTGCAAGTCCTGCCTTATCACTTTCACTTAACGCTTTTCCAAATACATCCTCAATCTTTTTTCTCACTGCCCCGGAGCCATTCTTAAGCACATGGGAAAAAGCTTCATACTCCCCGTGAATATCCGACAGGAAATGCTCCGTTCCTTTTGGCAGATTGACAATAGCCTGCAAGTTGATAATCTCAGTTGCAGCCTTATTGATTGTCGGATACATCTCCGACAATTGTTCCATATAGTGTAAATGCTCTTTATCCAAAACATTATCCCCCTGTAAAGTTTATGCCTCGTAATACAAATCCATAATCTTTCTGATTTCCTTATCCAAATTAGCACCTGTATAAACGCACTTCATAATCGCCCTCTTGACAAAAGTCTCATAATTAGTGCCCGCGCACTTATTCATGACATCTCTAAGAGTCAGCTGAATCAAATCCCTGCTATTATCCTCTTTGTTTTCTACAACCGTCTCATATACCTTTTTATTGTAGTTTTTACTGACAAGGTCGTATTCCACAATCGCGTAATCTTTCCACTCAGAATATGTCATTGTATCACCTCCACAAACGCATGGTTTGTATATCTATAGCCTTAGTATACATCATTTGCATTAACGAAGGAACCCATTTACAATCTGTTCCTCTGCTTCCTGTTCTGTAAGTCCAAGAGACATTAACTTTATAAGCTGCTCTCCTGCTATTTTTCCAATAGCTGCCTCATGGATAAGTGCAGCATCAACATCATTTGCATCAAGCTTTGGCACCGCAACCACATGGGCCTTGTCCATGATAATAGCATCGCACTCTGCATGTCCATGGCACTCTGTATTTCCAACGATATTTGCCTCAAAAATCTGTTCTGAAAAATCCTTTGCAACCGATCTGGAAATTACATCAGTGCTCGCTTTTTTTCCATTTAGATACACATCATAAACACTTGTAGCAGACTGCTCACCATGTGTCATAAGACGCTCTCTCACAATAAGACTAGCCCCTTCCTTAAGTTCAGCCTTTGTAGTTCTATAGGTTGAATCCACTCCCTTAATCTGAACCATCTCCATCTCCACATAGCTGCCGGCTTCCTGATATACCTCCGTAACAGGATTAAGGATGCGTTTACCTGAACCATCCCCTTCTCCATAATGTTTCTCAACATACACAACTCTGGAATTCTTCCCAATAAAGAATCTGTGAATTCCATCATGCTGTGAATCCTGATTACCGCAGTTGTGAATTCCACAGCCTGCCACAATAACGATATCGCAATCATCTCCTATATAAAAATCATTGTGAACCACTTCCTTGATACCGCTCTCGCTTATCACTACAGGAATATGCACACTCTCATTTTTGGTACCATCCTTCACCCTTATATCAATTCCACTTTTGTCTTCCTTTGTGGTGATATCTATGTTGGCTGTTGTATTTCTACCGGCCATCTGACTGTTGGCACGGATATTGTATGCCCCTTCTGGAACTTTATGGAGATCTGCAACCTCCTCCAAAATTTTCTTCTGAATATTATCTAACATTTTATTTCCTCCTAAGAAAGTTTGCCACATGCCACTGGTACTGCTGATGATGTTCCAAGCAATGTAGGAAGGATTTCGTCCTTTGGTCCTCTTGTCTTTACTTTTCCATCCTGAATAACTACTATCTCATCCGCTATGTTAAGAATTCTTTCCTGGTGCGAAATAATTAGTACTGTGCCATTGATATTTTCCCTGATGTTTTCAAATACCTTTATAAGATTCTGGAAGCTCCACAAATCAATTCCAGCCTCCGGCTCATCAAATATAGAAATCTTGGTTCCTCTGGCTAAAACCGTTGCAATCTCAATTCTCTTAAGCTCTCCTCCTGAAAGGCTTCCGTTCACTTCTCTCTCGATATACTCTCTTGCGCATAGCCCGACCTTAGACAAATATTCACATGCCTCATCTGTAGTGATTTCTCTTCCTGCTGCAAGCCTAAGTAAATCAATCACCTTAATTCCTTTAAAATGAACAGGCTGCTGAAATGCAAAGCTGATTCCCTTCTTTGCTCTATCAGTAATACTCGCCTCTGTGATATCCTCACCATCTAATATAATATTGCCAGCTGTAACTTTATTTACACCCATTATCACCTTTGCAAGAGTTGATTTTCCTCCACCATTTGGTCCGGTTATGACTATGAATTTTCCATCCTCAACCTGAAGATTTAATCCATCAATAATTGCTTTCTTCTCACCGCTTTCCTCTGTTACAGTGTAATTGATATTCTTTAGCTCTAACATTTATCCTCCTATCTATTGCGCAGTCTTTCCACATGCACAACATCCACCCTGTCCATTGCAGACTTCATAATTTCCACCACTAATTTGAAGCTCGTAACCGTAAACAAGGCATTTAGCTGTTTTTGTTCTTGCACTATTATATATTGCCTGAGCTGTTGTTCTGGCAACGTTCATTCTAAGTGCACATTCCTCCTGGGAAATTCCTTCTATATCGATGAGACGTATTGCCTCCAATTCATCTACCGACATAGTAATCACCTCTGCTTTAAGCTTAGTATCCTCAGGTGCAAAGCCTTTTATAGCAGGCTCTTCACATATACGTCTGGGTTTAGTTGGTCTTGGCAATATTATCCCTCCTTTATTGGCATATGCCATTTATTTTTACAGTATAACATTCCTCTTTTCCATGTCAACGTATGTCTGAAAATAAGTACAAAAAGAGCCTTGATTTTCACAAACCAAAGCTCATTAATTCAATCCAGATGATTGATTGTATCCATTACTAATACATACTCTTTTTCAAGTATTTCCATACGGTTCCCCATATCGTGTTCCTGCCTGTCTCTGTAGAGCTCCGTAATCTCACTTGCAATTGAATAAAGCCTTGTCAACGAAAGATTTGCAGCAACACCTTTCAATGTATGAGAGGCAGAAAAAATTCCTTCTATATCATCAGCTTCATATGCAGCAACCAGCTCTGTGTAGCTTTTATCAGTTTCGAATTTCTTCAAAAACCTGACTATAAGGTCTTCTTTCATCAATCTATCCATTACATCATTATAGTCACCGATAATTTCATAACACTCTTTTACTGTCATAATTTATCCTCCAACTAGTAATAGTGTACTATTTCTTTTGTAATTTCACAAGCACTAATATCACCCTTAATGGCAATAGCCATAATATATTTTT
>CAMFPD010000076.1 GCA_945971355.1 uncultured Lachnobacterium sp. | reverse complement strand
TTTTATCACATGCAGTTTCTATTGCGTAGGCAAATACATTCTTGTGTTCCCCTTTACGGAACCATCCACTTTCAGGATCGGTAGTGCTACACTTTATTGTTTTAGTTTCTTTTGGAATGTCATCTGTGAATTCTTTTGGGTCACCTCCAGCTGATGGTGTACCATCGTTATCATCATGGTCTTTGTCATTCTTTTCTTTCAGAGGTTTCTTCCCATGAGCTTCCCCAGTTTTGACAGCCTCGATAGCATTGCTATTAAAATGCAATTAGACAATATGGGAGAATATATTAAAAATAGTAAAAAAACCAACACTGAAGTAAGGGCATTACGACATGATATAAAAAATAAACTCTTAGCTTACAACGCATTACTAGAACACCATAATATTGATGATGTTATTTGTGATATTAAAGAAACATTATCTCTGCCTTCTTTAATTGAACCATTAGCATATTGCTCCAATACAGCATTCAATATCCTAATATTCAATAAAGCAAAAATTGCAAAAGAGTCTGATATTGCTTTTCATTGCAAAATCATTATCTCTCCAGAATATACTAATCTTAAGTTAATGGTAGCATTATCCAATTTAATCGATAATGCAATTGAACACGAACGAAAGGAACCTAAAAATTTTCGAAACATCAATTTGAGTCTTATTCAGGATATTGATAGTATAAATATCATCTTAGAAAATTATATAAGTGATTCTATACTCAAGAACAATCCTTCCCTTACAACGACAAAAGTTGATGCTATTCAACACGGTTTCGGTATTAATAATATACGTGAATTAGTTAGTTCAATTGATGGAATGATAGAGTTTTATGAAGAAGACTCGTCCTTCTTTGTTCAAGTTATCATAACATAATTAGGTCTACTGCAAGGTTTCATTCATGCTACCTAGCCTGTATCCCATCAAGTCCAATGAAACATAAGCAAAACCATAACTCTTAAATTCATCATAAATCTTTTTTCTAATGGGCTCCTCCACAATCCTTCCAAGCTCCGAAAAGTCTATTTCAATTCGCGCCATCATCCCATGCATTCGGACTCTGACTTGATGAAATCCCATATCAAGCAGAAGCTGTTCACCCTTATCAACCATTTCAAGTTTTTCTCTTGTAATTTTTTCCCCATAAACAAACCTTGAGGAAAGGCAAGCATAAGAAGGCTTTTCCCAAGTATATAAGCCTAAATGCTTAGACAATGCTCTAATATCAGCCTTTGTCAAATTGCACTGACGGAGAGGACTTATTATTCCAAGCTCTGCCACTGCCTTAAGACCAGGTCGGTAATCCCCCTCATCATCAACATTTGAACCTTCTACAACATTCTCTATTCCGTTTTCATTGGCTGTTTTGATAAAATTCTGAAACAATGCTTTTTTGCATATATAGCATCTGTTGGGTGGATTATCTGCAAAACCTTCTATTTCCAGTTCATTAGTTTCACATACTATATGCCTAATTCCTTCTCTCTCACAAAAAAAGAGAGCCTCTTCCAGCTCTCTTTTTGGAAAAGAACAAGACTTGGCAGTTAATGCTATTACATTTTCTCCTAAAGTATCCTCTGCAACCTTAAGCAAAAAGGTTGAATCCACTCCACTGGAAAACGCTACTGCAACTGATTTAAGTTCTTTTAAATATTGTTTAAGCGCCTCAAGTTTTTGTTCCTGCTCTATAGTTATCATACAATTCTCTCTACCTATTAATGACTGTTGTACCACATCATGTCCTTGCCATCCCCGTCCGTCTTCTTCGCCACAGCATGTCCCCTAAAGGACTTGGCACAATTCGGACATACCTCACCAAAGGGAATAGGATTTCCACATAACTCGCACCTCTCATACATCTTGCCAAAATGTTCTTCACCATCAAGCCTGTACTCAATACGTCCCTGTGATATCCAATTTCGCACTTTTCTTCTGGAAATGTGAAATTTCTCTGCCACATCCCACTCTGTCACATTATTTTTACGGATATATTCCTTAACCTCTGCAAACAATTCAGATTCTTCACATCTGGGACACAAGTCCCCCACAAATCCCTCTGGTAAAACACAATTGCAGCTAGTGCACTTTTTAATTCCCGAATCAAATAGTTCTTTTTGCTCCATATGCTGCCCCTTTACTTGAATCAACTAGTTCTATAGTACTACTCATCAAAGATAATTTCTATAGTTTTTTCAAATTTTTTCCATGAAATTTTCCACAAATTTTATTCCCAGTCCTTCAACAGTGTATTGATAGCAGCAAAATCTACATTATCAAAAGCTATCTTCAACGCTTCATACTTCTCCTTATCCTCATCTGAATATGAATAATTATCCATCTCTCCAATAATCTGTTCAATTGCATCAAAATCAAGATTTGCAGCAGCTATCTGAAGTTTTCCAAGGCACTCTTCTCTCATATCACCTTCTAACAGAGCTCCATTATGCTGTGATATTTCCTCCTTATGAAAATACGGTTGTAAAATCTCCTTATAGGATTCATAAACCTCCAGCAGTGCATCTGTAGTATCCATAATCTTCTGAATGTCGTTATTCTTCCCTGCCTTCTCCAGTTCCGCAGCCATTTCCGACAATCTCATAGCTCCAATCTGCTTTGATGTGCTCTTTAAGGAATGTACCTCTATAGTATACATATCCCAGTTCTTTTGCTCTAAATAACCTCTAATAATTTTACTCCTGTGATCTATGTCCTTACAGTAATCCTCTGCCACTTTCCAGAACATCTTCTCACTGCCCAACAATCTGACAGCTTCTATCACATTCAAGTCGCCAATAACTGGATAGCCTACTGTATGCTGGCTCTTTTCCTTCTTATCTTCCACAAAATGCTTTTGCATCTCCTTTGGCAGCCATCTCTTTATGCAGGCCACAAGAAGTCTTAGTTCCACCGGCTTACTTATGAAATCATTCATTCCTTCCACCAAAAACATCGTCTTTGACTCTTCCATTGCATTTGCAGTCAACGCTATGATCGGAACATTATCATACTCAGGATAATCCTTTCTGATTATTCGAGTGACGTCAACACCATCCATTTCAGGCATCATGTGATCCATAAAAATCAAATCGTATTTCTTTTGCTTTATCATCTCAAGTGCCTGTCTGCCATGAGTTGCCGTGTCAATTTGCATCTTTAGAGGCTCCAAAAGTCCCTCAACCACTGTAAGATTAATCTCATTATCATCCACCAAAAGAATCTTGGCATCTGGTGCACAGAAATCAATATAGTTGCTATCAGGTGCATAATTTACAGCATTTGGGTCTTCGTGTTTCAGAATAGCACTTATTTTATTTACATATACAGGTTTTCTGGCAAGGACAACATTTTCCAGGTCAGAATCTATCGCATCATAATATCCTGTAATGATTACAAATATAGTCTGTGGATTATCTTTTGCAAGGTCTTTTATTTCATCGGAATATAATTCCTTCTCCAAAAATACATAATCATAATCCATTTTTCCCTTTGCATCAAAATCATAAAATTCTACCATCAGTCTGGTAAGGTCTCGTTTTAACGCTTCCCTTATATACATGTTGTTCACAAGAATACCAACTTTAGAAATTGTCTCTGTGTTTATCTCTACACAGGGACTTGAAGTTGCAATTCTCTGTGGAATCTGGAATGCAAACTTAGAGCCCTCGCCATATTTACTTTCAACAAGAATAGTTCCATTCATGAGAGACACCAGGTTCTTTGTGATTGCAAGTCCAAGACCTGTTCCCTCCACACTTCTATTCTTCCTGCTTTCAAGCTGGGTAAATGAATCAAATAGCTTGCCGATATCTTCCTCTCTAATTCCAATTCCAGTATCTTCTACTGAACCTAAAAGAGTAATCTCAAAATCAGATTTTTTGAAAAAGTCTATCCAGATTGTAACCTTTCCACTGTCAGTGAACTTCACAGCATTTGTGGCCAGATTAATAAGAATCTGCTTTATTCTGACGCAATCTCCCACAAGCATTTTAGGAAGCTTAGGGTTCACATCGATAATAAGCTCAATATCCTTCTTACCGATTCTACTCATAATCATATGCCCCACATCGCTAATCATCTGCATGGCATCATACTCAGAATATATGATATCCAGCTTTCCAGATTCAATTTTTGAGAAATCAAGAATATCATTTATAATAGTTAAAAGCGATTGTCCCGATGACTTAATCTGGCGTATATACCCCTCTGTCACAGGAGAAAGATCTTCTCTTAAGGCCATCTCTGCCAAACCGATAACAGCATTCATTGGTGTTCTGATTTCATGACTCATATTAGCCAGAAAATTTGACTTCAATTCTGATGTGCGCTGAAGCTCATCATTAAGTCGTTTCATTTTGAGGTTGTTTTCACAGACACACTCCAGAATTTTAGCTGAATTCTCCAAAACAGCCTTTGATACATCACTATCACCTGGTTCTCCATCCTCAGCTATGTATCCGACAATCCTTCCCTCTACCCATATAGCAACATAATTGCTTTTCTCCAAATCCATTAGGTCGAAGTCATTTACATCATATAAAATTTTCTTTCCCGCCCCGTTCTGATTCATGTTATCCTGGGCTTTTTTAACTAGTTCTTTGTCTAGTAAATCAAAAAGAGAATATTGCTTTTTCTCCATATTTGCCCCTTATCCAATACATTTATGTATCATTGCAAACAACTTATCCCTATCGATTGGTTTGAGTAAATATCCCTGAGGTCCTAACATAAGAGCCTGTGCAATTTTTGCTTTTTCCGATACCCCTGTTAAAAACACAACCGGTATACTCTTTGTTTTTGCATTTTCCTTAAGCTTTTTCATTACGTCGATACCTGACATTTCCGGCATGTCATAATCCAGCAAAATCATATCAACCATTTTATCTGCCAGGTAATCAAGTGCCAACTGACCACTTGAAACAATTACAACATCATAATACTCCCGAAGCTGCTCTCTGATAATTTTAAGCATAATAGGTGAATCATCAATCACAAGAATAGTTTTGCCTTTTGTGCCCGTTGCCCCAGAGTCTCCAGCACTCTTTGGTCTTCCGTTTTTCTTGTAGAATTTATCAACCTCAACCTCAATCTGAAGTTGTATATCCACCATGCTCTTTGATAAATCAATTGTAATATCTGCAAGATTTGCCCAGTTCTGATTAAACCACATCAGGTCATCCGTGGTTCCAGCCACTGCAAAAGGAGTTCCTTTCACATTTTCGAAGGCTTCTCTCGCTGTCTTATACTCATCCACCACATAATCATGTGCCCCCTCCAATGCAAGCATAATCATATCTGGTCTGAAATAGTGAACATGTGTACAAATATCCGCAATTATCGGTGATGATATCATAACTTCATAAACACGTCCAAACTGGGTATACATCTCCTCTATGTCACTGTAATTTTCCCCTATAATTAATATTTTGTCTTTCAATATCCCCAACTCCTTTCTATGTCAAAAATTAGTTATCTTCAACCAGCCTGTGAACTCCGTTCTTTGACTCATAAACACGTATCTCGCAGTTATGTGGTTTCGGTCTCCATTTGATTCCATTTTCCCTGTCCTCCAGATATCCACAGATTGCGCGAATAATACCTCCATGACAAACAACAAGCACATTTTCGTAATCTTTTGCTTCAATCTCCTTCAGGAACCCTGTGCTTCTCTCAATCATGTGCGGAATAGTCTCCACTGTTTTAGGCACCGGAAAAATCTCTGGCAATGCCCAATACAATGTCATTGGAATACCTAGCTTATAATAGCTTCTAAGCTCGTATTTTCCAAAATCCACTTCAATGATTCTAGGGTCTGTTATAACCTCACTCTTACTAACTCCACCAATAATCGAAGCAGTTGTCACTGCCCTGTCAAGAGGACTTGCATACACTGCGTCAAACCTAACATCTCCAATATGCTGCCTTGCCTGCTTTGCCTGCTCTATTCCAATGTCATTCAGTGGTTCATCTGTGAGTCCTTGCATAAGTTTCTTTTTGTTGTACTTTGTCTGTCCATGTCTAGTAACCCAAATCTTCATCAGTTTCCACCATTCCTAAGAAATAATCATAAAAATATTATAGAACTTTTTTCCTACCCATTCAACCCTTTTCAAGGAATCATATACTCACATATTAACCACTGTCGCATAAAATAAGTAAAAACTGAATTCAGGTATTGTAAAATTCTACAATACTCCTTATAAGGGGATAAAATTGCCTGCTGAGCCTACTTGTCATTCTCAGATAACATTCTATCATTCAAAACTGACAAAATTTTTGCCAATCCCCAGAATGCAAACACCTGCACTACAATAAATACTACTCCAATAAAATATCCAAATAATTCTGAACTCATAATTACTCAACCTCTTTTTCCACATCAATTTCTTTACTACAGCCGTCTGATGGTGTCTTCTTCCCAGGAGCGTATTCCATCCACAAGGCTAAAGCAGCCCCTCCTATAACGGCTATTACCGAGATGATTATTACTACTGTTTCAAGCATCTATTTTCCTCCACTATTAAATTTTTGTACGCAAAATAGACCTATGCATATACATAGGCTGATAATCAGGAAAAACTATGCTTTTTGTCCGTCCTTATTGTGAATATACGTTATGATAAATCTATGACTGTTACTAGATGCGCAGCAATATAGACCTGAAAATGAAAATGAAAAGAATAATAGTGTAGCTGATATAGCATTTAATAGTATGTACAATACCATTAAACTTACACTACTTTTTCTTGTAGACAGCTGTCTGACTATGGCAGCCTGTGATGTAGATACTGATATTTCTTCTGAGCGTATTATCTCATCCACATTTGTTTCCTGAGAAACACAACTAATCTGCTCGTACAAATTCTTATCTGTACCATATGATATTGTGCTATTCCCCAAACCCCAAAAGGAGCATAATACTACTGAAAGCAATATGATACTACACAGATCCTTAATAACTTTTTTCATATTTTGCTCCTTTCCTCTATCATTTTATTAATATTATCACAGCTGAATGTTTTTTTCTATTTAGTTTTAACATTCTTTTTTACCTTCTTCACCATTTTACGTCCGTCCGCATATTATAAATGGAATTCAACTCCTTTTTCTTTTATAATGTGTCAGAAAAAGGAATAAAGTGTCTTATTCTTTTATGAATTTGTTAAAATGTTCTCAAACTCAGCAGGTGGCATTGGCTTTGCAAAAAAGAAGCCCTGAATATCATCGCAGTGGTTCTCTTTTAAAAAGTCCAACTGCATGCTGTTTTCAACACCCTCGGCTGTGATATGAAGCCCCAGCTTCTGTCCCATATTAATCACATAATACAACAATATTTCGCCATTCTTATCTCCGATGTAATCAATGAGACTTTTATCAAGCTTCAACGTATCAAAACACTGCATATTAAGTGTGGAAAGAGAAGAATAACCTGTACCAAAATCATCCATAAGAATTCTAATCCCCATATTCCTAAACTGCTTCAGAAACTCCCTGATACTTGCTGAACCTTCCATAGCAGTCTCTGTAATCTCAAGCTGTATCAAACCAGTATCAAGCTGATATTCCTGTATAATCCTCCGATATCTTTCAACAATATCATTACAATACAGAGATGCCCTGCTCAGATTAATGGACACAGGATAAGTCTTCTGACCATCGGCAAGCCACTTTACCTGCTGCCTGCATACTGTACGGAACACATACTCATCAAGCTTCACAATCATTCCGTTTTGCTCAAACAGTGGAATAAATACACCTGGGGAAATCAGGCTTCCATCTGTATCCCTCCACCTTACCAGTGCCTCGCTGCCTACCACTTCTCCAGTTTCAACACTGTACTTCGGCTGATACCATACTTCAAAATCCTCATCAGCCAGAGAATCCTCAAATCTCTCCTCCAACTGCTGATTCTGTTGCAGACGCTCATGATCCATTTCATCGTAGAACACATAATACTGTTCACGCTGGCTTCGTGCCTGTTCTCTGGCAATCTGAGCCTTGCTGTAAGCATCCTCCAAATCCTCGTTTTTATCCATTTCATAAAGTCCATAACGAGAATGGATTCCTTTTACCTGCAATGTTTTTGCCTGCATATTAATTCTGCCAGAAATCTGCTTTAAACGTTCTATTAGCAACTCTCTATTTTCTGTTTTCAAAAACATGCTAAAGACATCTTCCTGGATATGACAGGCCAACTCTTCACTCTGAAGCTCTTCATTCAATATCTGCCAGATTTTACCAATCATATCATCCCCTGCCATTTTCCCAGCAACAATATTGATATTATTGAAATGGGTAATATCCATGGAAACCAGATACCCCCTCGGATTTCGTTTCTTACTCATATCTATACGAAACCTTGCATAGTTGGCACCCTTTGTAAGGGGATCTTCGTATGCATAGCGAAGCATCATGGCTTTCTGTTGACGAGAGATAACAATAACAAAGGCAACACCCATAAGTGTAAGCAGGACTACAACAAATGCCATCGTATACAACCTATGCTGAATAGGTGCAACCCTGCTTTCCAGAACATCTGCTGGTGCAATTGTAATCATATACCAGGTGACATCATCATCCATGAGGTTTACCGGAACACAGTGATAATAGTTTTTCTCTGACAGGAAAAATGTACCGCCACCTGATGTTTTGCCTTCCATCTGTTTCTGCAGTCTTGCAATTGCTTCTTCATTCCGCTCATCCGGAGCCAACAAATCTGTAAAGAGGTTTTCTGACATCTGAAGGATATCACTTCCCATAGCAATCATAATTTCCCCATCACTGTTGATTGCACAACTATATCCCTGACCATCAAAACATTCAATCTGTAATGCTTCATTAAAGCTTTGAGAATCATAGGTCAAACCGAATACTCCTTCGACCTCCCCACTATCATCATAAACCGGAATGGTCATGACATTGACAAGTCCATGACTTTCATCCAGTGCATCATGCAGAATACCTGTAATTGATCCCTTACCTTCCATTCCACGTTTAAAGAATTCCCTATAAGACAGATTTGCCACGCCCCCATCTGTGGCATAGCTGGTTCCGTCAGGAAATGCATATGCGAAGCGTTTCAGATTATACTCGTCGAGAAATATCTCCAAAGACTGCAATCTTTCCTCTATATCCTCGCCCTGTTCTACCCCATGCATATTATCTGAAAGGCTCACAATCAACTCATGGTTTGAATGTATCTTATTATGTAATGCCAATGCGTTCTGGGTGGCTACATCCTCCAGATTCTGCTCTAACTGCCCTTCCAGCTCACCAAAAATAGCATAGGAACTGAAAAAAATCGTTACAGCAACAGCCACCAATACGAACAATATGATACCAAACCTTTTGGTTTTTATCTTTTTCATATATTCTTTCATACTTTTCACCTAAAATCTTTAAAGCCAATTTTAGGATTATTATATGATGTTTTTCCTATTTTTACAAGAAGATACGAGGTAGAATTAAAAGCACACAGTCATAATAGAA
>CAMFPD010000075.1 GCA_945971355.1 uncultured Lachnobacterium sp. | reverse complement strand
AACAAAAGAAGTAAAGAATATAAAAGTTTCGTGAGAGGTGAGAATTATGAAGGGATATATAACAGATTGTGGATATATGGGATATTTAGATGGAGCATATCAGCTTTTTGCAGATGAAGCAGATTACAGAGAAGCATATTACGAGGAAAATGTCGACTAATAGGGCGAAAGTTACATTGAATTTGGACGAGCCTTGTGTCATAATAAAACTTGGCTTAATAGGTTAGTAGAAGGGAGAGATATTATGGCAAAAAATGAAATTCAAGTTGCCGGCCCGGAGGCTGAACTAAAAATTCGCCCATACGAGCATCACGCAAAGTATTATGAAACAGATCAGATGGGGATTATTCACCATTCCAACTATGTTAAATGGATGGAAGAGGCAAGGCTCGATTTGATGGATCAGATTGGTTTGAATTATAAGCAGATGGAGGAAATGGAGATTATCAGTCCTGTTTTGTCTATTTCTGTGGACTATCACAGTATGGTTAGATTTGATGATACAGTTATAATTCAGACAAAGCTTGTAAAATACAATGGAATAAAAATGGAAGTAGAATACGTAATGACTGATAAAGCTACGGGAGAGTTGCGCACCACAGCAAGAAGCAGTCATTGCTTTTTGAATCGTTCAGGAAAACCAATTTCACTGAAGAGATCATATCCAGAGATAGATACAAAATTTTTTGAGTTTAAGGACGAGACAGAATAATGGTAAGAGAGAGATTACAGAAGTTAAGAGCCGAGATGGCTAAGAGAAATATTGACATATATGTAGTTCCAACAGCTGATTTTCATGAATCAGAATATGTTGGTGAACATTTTAAGGCACGTAAATTTATTACTGGCTTTACAGGGTCAGCAGGAACAGCGGTAATTACAATGACAGAGGCTGGACTCTGGACAGATGGAAGATACTTTGTACAGGCTGCAAAACAGCTTGAAGGCAGTACAATTGAGTTGCGCAAAATGGGTGAAGAAGGTGTACCTACTGTAGATGAGTACATTGAGAACACTCTCAAAGAGGGACAGTGCCTTGGATTTGATGGACGAGTTGTTAATGGAGCCTGGGGCAAGAAACTTAGCGAGATTGTTGCAAAGAAAAATGGAAGTATGTCTGTGGATGAGGATTTGATTGACCTTATCTGGGAGGACAGACCAGCTCTGTCGAAGGCTCCTGTTATGATATTTGACAACAAATATACAGGAAAAGATATTAAAGAAAAATTTGCAGATGTGAGAGCCAAGATGGAAGAAAATGGTGCAACTGTACACCTTATTTCATCTCTATATGACATTGCATGGCTTTTGAATGTAAGAGGCGGAGATATCAACTACGTACCTGTAGTGCTATCATATCTTTCCATTACAAAAGATGCTTGCACATGGTTTTTGCAGGAGGAGATTATAACACCAGAGCTTAAGGAATACTTAGATGCAAATGGTATTATGACCGCTCCTTATGATAGTTTTTATGAATACGTGAAGAATATTGGAACAGATGAAACAGTTATGATGAATACAAAGGTTGTTAATTACAGAATCTGTAGCAATATTCCGAAGTCAGCAAAGGTAGTAGACTGCCCAGATCCAACTGTTCTTATGAAGGCTGTTAAGAATGAAGTGGAGATAGAGAACGCTAGAAAGGCCCATTTAAAAGATGCAGTTGCAATGTGCAAGTTTATGTATTGGCTTAAAACAAATGTGGGCAAAATACCTATGACAGAGCTTTCAGTATCCAAATATCTTGCAGACCTGAGAGCTGAACAGGAAGGCTTTTTAGATTTAAGCTTTGAGACAATATGTGGTTATGCAGACCACGGCGCAATTGTACATTATTCAGCAACACCGGAATCAGATAAAGAAATTTTGCCAGAGAGCTTTTTGCTTGTGGATTCAGGCGGACATTATCTTGAGGGAACAACAGATATCACAAGAACCTTTGCATTAGGGGAAGTGACAGATGAAATGAAGGACATGTTTACTCGTGTCTTACGTTCTAATATTAATCTTGCAAGTGCAAAGTTTAGGCAGGGATGTTGTGGACTTAATTTTGATATTCTGGCGAGAGCACCATTTTGGGATATAGACATGGATTACAATCATGGAACAGGTCATGGAGTTGGCAATGTTCTCAATGTTCATGAGGGACCAAACAGCTTTCATTGGAGAGCGTACCCAGGAAGAAGCTCCGACAGCGAAATCCTTGCAGGAATGATTACAACAGATGAGCCAGGAGTATATCTTGAAGGCAAATTCGGAATACGTACAGAAAACGAACTTGTTGCCAGACTTGGAACAAAGAACGAGTATGGACAGTTTATGTATTTCGAAAATTTAACATATGTTCCGGTTGATTTGGATGCTGTTGATCCAAGTCAGATGACAGATGCAGAGAAGATGTATCTCAATAATTACCATGCTGATATTTACGAGAAGATATCACCATATCTATCAGCAGAGGAAGCAGAGTTCCTCAAAAAATATACAAGAGCTATATAGTATAGCTAGTTAGGGAAGTATTTATGAGTGAGAAGTTAGTTCTAATTGATGGACACAGTATATTAAATAGAGCTTTTTTTGGATTGCCGGATTTGACAAATTCAGAGGGAATACACACGAATGCTGTGTATGGTTTTCTGAATATTATGTTTAAAATTCTGGACGAAGAAAAGCCTGATTATCTGACGGTTGCATTTGATGTCCATGCTCCAACTTTTAGACATAAGATGTTTGACGGATATAAGGGAACCAGAAAACCCATGGCCGACGAGTTAAGGCAGCAAGTTCCGCTTATCAAAGAAATGCTTACCAAGATGGGCGTTAAAATAGTGGAGATGGAAGGCTACGAGGCGGACGATATACTGGGGACTCTTTCAGTGAGAGCAGAGCAGGCGGGTATGGATGTTGCGGTGATTTCAGGTGACAGAGATTTACTTCAGTTAGCAACTGATCATGTAATGATACGAATCCCTAAAACAAAAAAGACTGGTACAGAGATTGAAAACTATAATACAAAAGATGTAATAGAGAGATATCTTGTTACACCAAAGGAATTTATAGATGTAAAGGCTCTTCAGGGCGATACTGCTGATAATATTCCAGGTGTTCCTGGAATTGGAGAGAAAACAGCAGGTGCTCTTATAAGTCAGTATCATTCTATAGAGGCAGTACATGAAAATGCATCAGTTATCAAACCGCCGAGAGCTGGCAAAAATATCGTGGAATTCTGGGAACAGGCTGTAATGAGTAAGGTTCTTGCCACTATCAAGACAGATGCTCCAATAGTGTATAATTTTGAGGATGCAAGGTTGGAATCAATCGATAGTTTGTACACAGAAGATGCATTTATGATGTGCAAGAGGCTGGAGTTTAAGAATCTTCTTGGCAGATTTGACGTATCTGCTCCAAAAACCAATGTGGAAGAGCACTTTAAACTTATTACAAGTCTTGAGGAAGCCGAAAAGGTATGGGATAAGGCTAGGGATAAGGATGTAGCTTTTTCTATTGTAGATGGCACAAATAGTGTATCAAATGATAGCAATCATGAAGGACAGCTCTCTCTGTTTGATGAACCATCAGTTAATGAGTATGCAGGTATTGCAATAGCATATTCTGAAGAAGACATATATCTTATACTGACAAATGACAAAATAACCAGCCGGTATATAAACGACAAGCTTAAGAGTGTTAAGGTTAAATCATGGATTTCACCTGATATAAAAAAGAATCTTCACATATATAATCCAGAGATTGCCATTGAAGATAGGAATAAATATTTTGATATGACAATTGCAGCATATCTTTTAAATCCATTGTTAGGAGAATACTCATATGATGGAGTTGCGAAAGATTATCTGGACTTAATGGTGCCTTCGCAAAAAGAACTTTTGGATAAAAAGACACCTTGTGAAATGCTTAACGAAGATATAGAAAAGGCAGAGAAGATGCTTTGCTACGAAATCTATGTTGCATGGAAATCTATGCCTGTTCTCACAGAGAAGCTTAAAGAGAAGGATATGCTATCTCTTTATCGTGAAATAGAAATGCCAGTGGCATTTGTACTGTACGATATGGAAAAGGAAGGTATTTCAATAGATAAGGATGCGTTGAGAAAATACGGAGATGAACTTTCTGTATCGATAAGTGAACTGGAAAAGAGAATATACGAAGCCGCTGGTGAGGAGTTTAATATTAATTCTCCAAAACAGCTTGGCGTTATATTGTTCGAGAAGCTTCAGATGCCAAATGGCAAGAAGACAAAGACCGGCTACTCCACATCGGCAGAAGTTTTGGATAAATTGGCTGCTGATTATCCTATTGTTTCTGATATTTTGGAATATAGACAGCTTACAAAGCTTAAGTCCACATATGCGGATGGACTTGCAAACTATATAGATGAGACAGGAAAGATTCATACGACATTCAACCAGACAATCACAGCTACTGGCAGACTTAGCAGTACGGAACCTAACTTACAGAATATTCCTATAAGAATTGAGCTTGGTAAAAAAATCAGGAAGGTATTTCACCCAATGGAGGGAAATCTATTTGTTGATTCCGATTATTCTCAAATTGAACTTAGGGTCTTAGCTCATGTTGCAGATGATGAGAAGCTTATAGATGCGTTTAGAAATGGACAGGATATTCATAGGACTACTGCATCACAGGTTTTTGGAATACCATTTGATGAAGTTACCGATTTACAGAGGAGAAATGCAAAAGCTGTCAATTTTGGAATTGTATATGGCATCAGTGCATTTGGTCTTTCACAGGATTTAAATATTGGAAGAAAAGAAGCACAAGAGTTTATTGATAAATATTTTGAAACTTATCCAAAGGTAAGGGCGTTTTTGGACAATACAGTAAATCAAGCAAAAGAGGATGGATATATTAGGACTTTGTTTAATAGAATTCGTCCAATACCAGAGTTAACCTCCAGCAATTTTATGCAGAGGCAGTTTGGAGAACGTGTTGCAATGAATTCTCCAATACAGGGAACTGCTGCCGATATTATCAAGATTGCTATGATAAGGGTTCATGACCGACTTATAAAGGATAAATTAAAATCAAAGCTTATCTTGCAGGTTCATGATGAACTTCTTATTGAGACTCTTGAGGAGGAAAAGGAGCAGGTGATTTCACTTCTTGAAGAAGAAATGAAAAATGCTGTAGACCTAAAGGTAGCAATGGAAGTGGGAACTGAAATTGGTTATGACTGGTATGATGCACATTAGGGCTATTGGAAAGGATATAATTTTGTATTTATGAAGTTTATTGGGATTACTGGTGGAGTTGGTGCTGGAAAGTCAGAAATATTGTCATATCTTCAAAAAAAGCAGGGCGTCAGAGTTATGCTCGCGGATGAGATTGCACATGATTTGATGGAGCCGGGTACAAGCTGTTATACTATCCTGGAAGAAACCTTCAGAAATGAAGATATCTGGAATGCAGATAGAAACTTTGACAAAGAAAAGCTTGCAAGAGTTATATTCGCAGATAAGAAAAAAAGAGATATTTTGAACAACATAGTTCATCCAGCAGTAAAGAATTATGTGATAGAGCAATATGAATATGAAAAGACAAAAGGAGATATTTCATTATTAGTTCTTGAGGCGGCTTTACTTATAGAGGAGCATTATGATAAAATCTGTGATGAACTATGGTATATCTATACAAGTGAAGAAAACCGAAGGGTAAGATTAAAGGCATCCAGAGGATATTCAGATGAGAAAATAGATAATATCTTTAATAGTCAGTTAAAGGAAGACGAATATAGAAAATATTGTGCCGTTGTAATTGATAATAACTGTAGTGTGGAAGCTGCTTTTGAACAGATTGACAGGGCACTTATGAATGAGGAGTAAATTCATGGATAATGTATTTGGCTTGGATATAGGAACTAGAAATGTAATAGGAACAGTTGGATATAAAAATGAAGATGATCAGTTTATTGTAGTGGCACAGGATATCAAGGAGCATGAGACTCGTGCCATGCTTGATGGTCAGATTCATGATATTGGAAGGGTTGCAAAAACTCTCAATGCTGTAAAAACAGAACTGGAACAGCAGATTGGTCAGCCCCTTACAGAGGTATGTATAGCTGCCGCTGGTCGTGTACTTAAGACAGTGACAACTCATATTGAATATGATTATGCAGAAGAGTCTGTAGTCACAGGCGAAGATATACATACATTAGAATTACTTGGAATTGAAAAAGCACAGGAAAAACTTAAAGAGAGTAATGATACAAAGTACAAATTCTACTGTGTCGGATATTCAGTTGTTAAGTATTACTTGAATGAAGAACTGTTTATAAGCTTGGAAGGACATAAAGCGGATAAGATTGGTTGTGACATTATTGTTACATTTCTTCCAGAGGATGTTGTGGATGGTTTGTATTCAGCTGTAGGACAGGTTGGACTTTCGGTAGCTAATATGACTCTCGAACCAATTGCTGCTATTAATGTTGCAATTCCTGAAAATTATAGAATGTTAAATATTGCACTTGTCGATGTAGGAGCAGGTACAAGTGATATCTCAATTACAAGAGACGGAAGTATTGTGGCATATGGAATGATTCCATATGCAGGTGATGAGCTTACAGAAGTAATTGTACAGCATTATCTTGTGGATTTTAAAACAGCAGAGAGTATCAAATTATCATCAACTGTAAATGATGAAGTTACATACAAGGATATTATGAGTATTGAGCACACAATACCAGCTTCAGATGTGTGGGAAGTTGTAGCTCCTGTTGTTGAGAAGATTACATCTGAGGTGTCAGCTAAGATAAAAGAATTGAATGGTGATAAGACAGTAAGTGCCTGCTTTGTAGTTGGAGGCGGAGGAAAGATTCATGGATTTACAGAAAATCTTGCCAAGATGTTGGATCTTCCAATGGAGAGAGTAGCGCTTAGAGGTGAAGAAGTCCTGGGAGAGGTTGTGTTCCAGCAGGAGGAATTAGAAAAAGATCCTCTTCTTGTTACTCCTATAGGAATATGCCTTAACTACTATGAACAGAAAAATAACTTTATTATGGTCAGATTTAATGGTGAGCGTTTGAAGTTATATGATAATAATAGACTTACTATTGTAGATGCTGCATTGCAGGCTGGTTTTCCAAACGATCAGCTCTTCCCTAAACGTGGAACACCAATTAATTTTACTGTTAATGGTTCTGCAAGAATTGCAAGAGGAGAGGCAGGCGAAGCTGCCATTGTAACGATGAATGGAAAGCCTGCTAATATCAATACCCCACTTGAACCAAATAGTGAGATTACTATTGAACCATCCACATCGGGAGCAGCAGCGGTGTATACAGTAGGTCAGTTAGAGGAATATAAGACATCTAAGCTTACATTCCAGATAAATGGTAAGATGGTTAGCTGCCCTAAATTCGTGCAGGTTAACGGAAGCTTAGAGCCAGAGGACTATGAGATTAAAGAAGGCGATGAGATTGAGACCAGAAATTTCTATACAGTAAGCCAGATTGCAGAGTTTATGGATGTTGTTATAGATGATGATCAGGAGATTCTTGTTAACAACAGAGAGGCTACACTTGATACACTTGTATATGAGAATTTCTCAATTGAATGGTCGATTGATGAATATGGACTTGCAAGAAATCAGAGAAATAATTATAATGGTGGACAATCTGATATAGATGAGTCTGATAATGAGGTTGTCAAAGATTCTAATGTATACTCTTTTGCAGATAACGAAGCGAGTGCAGAGGAAAACTCTAATGATGAACAAAGTGAGACGGTTAGAGCGACAAACAGTGCTTCTGAGGATGAAGAGGAAAGCCGATTTGTATTTGCTAAGACACCTGCTTTAGAGGCAGAAGAGAGAGCTAGAAGAGAAAGACACTTCGGAAGACCTTTATCAGAAGCTACTACAGAGGAAAAAGTGGTAGCAGAGGAACCTGTAGAGCAGCAGGATAGCATTTCTGAACAGATAGAGCAGGAGATTACCTCTGAATTTGAGGAGGAGATTCCTGTAGGAAAAAATATATTTGTTCAGGTAAATGGTGAAACTGTTGAACTGATGGGAAAAGAAGAGTATATTTTTGTAGATATATTTGATAGAATTACCTTTGATCTTCAGGCTGGACAGGGAAGAGCAATTGCTACAATGTTAAATGGCAGGGATGCTCAGTTTACAGAAAGTCTTCACGAGGGTGATAAAATAGAATTGTACTGGAAAGAGAATTAATATGTTAGAGTTATGCAGTATTGCCAGTGGGAGCAGTGGTAACTGTATTTGTATTGGAAATGATAATGAACATGTTCTTATTGATGCTGGAATAAGCGGAAAGAGAATAGAAAATGGTCTTGCAGAATTTGATTTAAAAGCTCAGGATATGAGTGCTATTCTTATCACTCATGAACATATAGACCATATAGCGGGGTTAGGCGTAATGGCAAGGAGATATCACCTTCCAATTTATGCAACAGAGAAAACAATTGAAGCTATAAAAAATGTAAAAACAGTTGGAAAAATTGATGATGAGCTATTTCATCCAATAAGTGCGGGTGATGAGTTCAATATTGGCAGTCTTAATCTAAAATCTATCCATATTTCTCATGATGCAGCAGATCCTGTTGCGTATCGGGTGGACTATAATGACAAGAGGATGGCTGTCATAACGGACTTAGGAACATATGATGATGAAATTGTTGGACAACTTCAAGGTCTTGACGCCTTGCTTTTGGAAGCAAATCATGATGTGCATATGTTACAGACTGGTATTTACCCATATCCACTAAAACAGAGAATACTTGGGGATAGGGGGCATTTGTCAAATGAAAGAAGCGGACAGTTATTATGTGAGCTTCTTCATGATAGATTTGGAACTGTTATGTTAGGACATCTCAGTAAGGAAAACAACTATGAGGAACTAGCTTATGAGGCAGTAAGGCTTGAAATCACAATGGGAGATAACCCATACAAAGCGGAGGATTTCCCTATATATGTGGCTAAAAGAGATATTGCATCGCCGGTTATCCGTGTAGAATAGAAAAAGAATAGGAGATTATTATGGAAAACACAAGGGACAAAGTTATCATTACCGTTGTAGGAAAGGACACAGTAGGAATTATTGCAAAAGTATGTACATATCTTTCTGATAATCAGATTAATGTATTAGATATTTCACAGACAATTGTTTCAGGCTTCTTTAACATGATGATGATAGTGGATTTTGCAGCTACACAGAAAGCTTTTGCTGATATTGCAGATGATTTGGATGCGCTCGGTGAACAGATTGGTGTTTCTATCAAGTGTCAGAGAGAAGAAATCTTTGAGATGATGCATCGTATCTAATCATTCAATAGCGGTAAAGAGGAGAATTAACATGATAAATATTGGTGAAGTAATTGAAACCAATGAAATGGTAGAAAAAGAAAACTTTGATGTACGTACCATAACAATTGGTATCAGCTTATTAGATTGTATAGATTCAGATTTAAACAAATTAAATGAGAATATATATTC
>CAMFPD010000074.1 GCA_945971355.1 uncultured Lachnobacterium sp. | reverse complement strand
GGTATGCAAGATGAAAATTATTCTGGAAGAATTCGGTGGGGTTGTTGTTTTTATCATGATTGCATTAGGTGTGTTTGCAAATTATACGAATCTGTTGCTTGCGGTTACGGCTAACTAATTCTAGAAGATATGTAACAGACAATATTATATATGTAATAGACAATAATCTATATGCAACAGATAAATATTCATAATGGATAGATACATAAAGTGTATTTAATCATTAGAAATGTATTAAGGAGCACTAATAATTTGAGAGGGGAGATATCAAGATGAAGATAGTTATGGAAGAAGCTGGACAAACCTTTATAGCTGTTATAGTGGGATTACTACTTCTGGTTATGGTATTCGGTGTAAAGGTGGGACAGGATACAGTTGGTATATTGAGTGTGATATCATCAGTTGCTGCTGTGCAGTCAGAAGATTATGGAGCTTATGTGGATTCTGATGCAGCCAATGCACAGGGGAAGCTTGTGGGAAGTCAGTTAATATATGATACTTCAAAGGATGTTATCGGAAGAAATACAGATGTAAATCTGCAGGAGTATATTCTGATTCAAAGAGATGATGAGACAATTACAGCAAGTAATCTGGGTGCTGGAGAAGCTATATACGTCCTTGATGTATCGAGAAAACTTGGAACGTCAAACACAGGAGCTATGGAGGATGTAGGCAATGAAGAGAATGGAGGAAATGCAGAAAACATAAACGATAATGATGGTGGTGGCTTGTGTAGTGGGTTTGTATGTAAGGGTGACAGTGTGTACTGCTTCTTAGAATCAGGCATATATACCATGAAGCTTAAAATGGTAGATAAGAACAGCAAGGTAGTATACAGAAATATTGATTTTACTGTGCTGTAAAGAGGTGGTGTATGAAAAATATTATTATTACAATTACTTTTGTGGTAATGACCATAATGACATTATTCATAGTTGAATCACTTCAGACAAAGGAATACAGAACTGTGGAGTTGTCAGAAGCGGTGGATAATGCACTGATTGCGACAATGAACAATGTGGCTGGAAATAAATGTTATACCATAGGCAGTAATGGGGAATTTGTGGAGGATTTTAAGCAGATGCTTATGACTTCAATTGATTCCGCGTCAGAATTGGACATAGAGGTGTTAAATGCTGATTATGAGAAGGGGATACTCAGTGTGAAGGTGACTGAAAACTATGTTTATTTGAATGGAAGACAGGGAACTGTCACCAAAACTGCCACTGTATTGTTGGATCAAAAGCAGCAGGAAAAAAATTATTATACTGTGAACTACCATGTGGGAGACTCTTTGTATAAAAGCTACCAGCTTGCAAAAGGCAGCCCAATAATTAAACCCAAAGATCCAGAGATGGAAGGGGGTGCCTTTGTGGGCTGGAGAAATTCTAGTGGAGAAATTGTTGAAATGAGCAATGGAGATGTGTTGGTGGAATCGGATATGGAGTTGTATGGTCTTTTTAGATAGTTTCCCTAATTAAAAATGTTCTTTGATAATTTAATAGTGAAAAAGGGTAAAATAATGTTGCAAAAGTAGCTTTAATGTATTCTAATATGATTAGAAATATGGCTATTCTGTTAAACGGAGGACAAATTAATGAAAAACAAACTACTTAAAACAATAGCAACAACATTTTTGACAGGAGCAATGCTTGTATCAGCATTTGCACCAGGTATGACTGTAAAGGCAGAAACAGTTGATACTACACCAATCTACAGACTTTACAATCCAGACAACGGAGAGCATTTGTACACAACAGATGCTAATGAGAGAGACGTATTGTACAGCTCTTATGGTTGGGGGTATGAAGGAATTGCATGGTATGCATCTACAAGTGGTACACCAGTGTACAGATTGTATAACAACGTGCTTTGCAATCATTTGTATACAACAGACCTTAATGAGATTAAAGTGCTTACATCAATGCCAGATACAGCATGGACAGTGGACAACAATAATCAGCCATTGTTCTATTCAGACGGAAAAGTTCCAATCTACAGAGTCTACAATGAAGGCTTACAGGGTATGCACCATTTGACAACAGATAAGAACGAGTATGATACATTACCGACATATGGATGGGCGCAGGAAGGTATATCACTCTATGCTATTTCGATTGGCGAACCTATCGTTACAGAGTATGAGGATATTGGAAATGCACCTGACGGAAAAGCAACTGAGTGGTACTTGTATGATGGTTCAAGAGTATTCATCAATAAAGATGGTATTCAGATGCGTCAGGAGTCAACTACTCCTAATACACCTGAGGAAAAAGAGAAGTTAAAATATGTAAGGTCTAAATATGATATGTTTAACCACGATAAGTATGTAGAAATGGACAATGCTATGTATAAAGCAATGCTTGGTGAAATATCTATTGAAGAAGCCGAAAGTATTTCAAATGCCCAGTATCCAGATTATGACTGGAAGTTAATCAGGGTTGGTACTGACGGTTATCCTGACGGCTATAACCCAGATATTACAAAGTATGTATATGATTTAGAAAGTATATATAGTGATGGTTCAGATTGGTATTGGATGGGTATTCCAAAATTTTAATTGGGGGTATGAAATTGAATAAAAAAATTAAGATTTTGGTCAGTGTCACAGTTGTGGCACTGACCATTTGTGTACTTGCAGTTAGTGTAGGTATGATAGAGAAAAATAAAAAAGAGGATTTAGTACAGGTCGAAAGCACTGAGGGTATTATAGTTAATGAAAATGCAGATGAGGCTTTACTTTATAACTTAGGTCTTGTAGACCAGCACAGGTCGGATATAATGATGGCTCTTAGTTCTTATATTGTGGGTATGTGTACCGAGGAAGAAGTTATAGAAGAAGTCTTAGGGTACGTTCCTGATTGTGATTGGAAATTATGCACTTTTAGTAAAGATGGGGAAATTAACGATATAGACCAAGATAAGTTTATAGTAGTAGGTGCTTTAGAAGATGACAAAGATACCTATTATATGTTAGGAACCCCTAAATAGAAGGGAGGTAATTAAATTGGGTAAATGTAGAAAAGTACTCATGAGGGTAATGTTTGTTTTATGCTTTATGTTTACCATGTTTATAGGTAAATCTAATGTTTTTGCGTATGAAACAACTCCTTATGGTACTTATTCGAAGACGGGTTATCATTTAGAGGATGCCCCAGGTTTTCCAAAGACTTGTACTCATGACGCAGATAACGTAGCAGGAAACTATGCAGAAATACATACTGGGGCACAAGGATTAAACCTTAGTGACCACCAGATAATTAGTGGATTGTTTTCTTCATCTCCAACTAATTTAGGTTGGAGTGGTTGGTCAAAAAGCTATAGAAGTGGATTTAGTGCAGTTAATCCTTATGCTTATCATATTGATGTAACAGGTTGTGTTAACTTAGGTGCAGCTACTTTATGTGAGCCTTATTATCATCAGGATGCACCAGGAGTTATACATCAAGGATATGCTTATTATCAGTGGGATTTCGTATGGTGTTCAACTGTTAGTGCATGGGTAAATATAGGAAATCATCATTCTTGGTATGGTATAGATGATGGTCGAGTTGGTGTTGTACAGTATGCTAAAAATAGTTTTTCTCACGTTGCATATTTATATAATATAGTTCCAAATACTTACAATGTAAGCTTAGATAGAACAGGCGGTTCATCAGGTGGTGGTTCTTTTAATGTACAGTATGATAGCAATTTGAATTATGGAGTTGGTTGGGCAAAGCCTACTAAATCAGGTTGTACATTCAAGGGTTGGTATGACTCGGTAGATAGTTCAGGTAATGGTACAGGAACTATGGTTTATGATGAAAATGGTTCATGTAACAATTCATCAGGCTATTGGAGTAGCAATAATTGGTGCAAGGACTTAGGAGTTCACGGAAGTTCCATAACATTGTATGCTAAGTGGGAGAACAATGCTTCACCGCCAACTCCTAAATATACGGTAACTTGTAAAGACCACCATGCTGATGGTACAGTCACTGAAAGAACTAAAGTTGTTGATTTTGGCACAGATGTAGGAGGGTATTCTACCTTTGGCACTGCCTGTAAGACAGGCGAAGAATATGACCACGATGACGGATGGCACAGGGCTATAACAGGCAATACTACGGTTCATATATACTATAAGTTAAAGAAATATACGGTAACTTGTAAAGACCACCATGCTGATGGTACGGTCACTGAAAGAACAAAGAGTATAGACCATGGTACAGATGTAGGAGGGTGGTCTACCTTTGGCACTGCCTGTAAGACAGGCGAAGAATATGACCACGATGACGGATGGCACAGGGCTATAACAGGCAATACTACGGTTCATATATACTATAAGTTAAAGAAATATACGGTAACTTGTAAAGACCACCATGCTGATGGTACAGTTGCTACAAGAACAAAGAGTATAGACCACGGTACAGATGTAGGAGGGTATATTACCTTTGGCACTGCCTGTAAGACAGGTGAAGAATATGACCACGATGATGGATGGCACAATATAACAGGCAATACTACGATTCATATATACTATAAGTATAAAACTTATACTATGACAGTTTATCATAAGAGGTATTTACCTAACTCAGGTTCTTGGGAACACTTTGCTACTACAACGCATACAGCAGGGTATAGTTCTAAGTTTTATCCACCTTATAGTAAAACACCTACAGGTTATCACAATCATAGTAGAGATTGGAATAGTGGTTGGACTGTAACAGGTAATGGTGCATTTAATGTATATTACTACCCTAACTCTTATAATCAAACAATACATTATTATACTTATAATGCTAGTGGTGTTTATACGAGTCCTGCTCACACGTGGGTAAAACAGGGTTCTAAGTCTTGGAGTCAATTATATAGTACTTGGTTTGATGCCTATACTAAGAGAGCTTCTTGGGGGAATATTAACGGGTATCATTGGTGGTCTATAAACAGTAATGGTTGGACAGTCGCAGGAGAGGGTTCTACGAACTCTCATTACTATCCTAATAAGTACAGACTAAATGTAGATTTGAATAAGGGTAGTGGTTCAACAACTCCTAGTGGTACATCGGGTAATTTTGATATGGAGTATGGCACAAATATTAATCTTGGAACTCCAACAATGACAGGTTATACCTTTGGGGGCTGGAGTATTGCAGAACACAATTCAACAGGTCATTCCCTTTCATCTAATACATTTACAATGGGATACAACAAGTCATATCCACATCAAAGCTATACAAGTGGAAGTACGGTAAAAATCAAAGCAAAATGGAATGCAAATTCATATAATCTTATCTATGACCTGAACGATAGTACAGGTTCAACAATTGCTCAATTCGGAGCATATCATCCAAACACAGCTAAATTTGATACGGAATTCACAGTTAGTAATCCGTCCAGAGCAGGGTATACCTTTGCAGGATGGAATATAACAGGTATGGACAATTCAACTCACTATTATGGGGCACACAGGACGACTGAAAGATATATTGATAATACCAGTGAGACAGTTTTCAGAAATCTGAATAGCTCTAATAAGGCTGTTGTGACTTTTAAGGCGGTATGGATACCTAATACATACACAATCCATTTTGATGGAAATGGAGCAGCAGGTGGTAATGTAGATGATATAACTGTAAGATATGATGAGAATATGACTCTTCCTGCGAATGGTTATGTGTTGGATAGAAATACTTTTGTGGGATGGACTCATGACTGCACTGCACACGTTGGAACTTACGCTGAAGGTCAGGAAATGCTGTCATCCGTTATAATTGATGCGGCTGGCATGACCACACAGAATAGTGCTGTTATCACACTTTACTGTGCATGGGATCCTGCACCTAACATTACTGTGTCGGACAAAACATTTAGTCTTGATGAGGCCAGAAATGGACTGATTACCGAGGAGAGATTGTTCGAGGGTGCGTATGCCATGGATGAAATTCTGGATTCTGAAATCTTGCCAGGACCCCATTTGCTGGAAAATGGAAGCTGCAATTCTTTTACGATTACTAATTTCTGTGAAGATGAGTTTACTCAGTTTACTGCTTCGGGTTCAGCAACAATTACGTACCAGGTTGTGGATTCAGTAGGCAATATTACTGAGGAAACCATTACAGTTTTTATTGTTGATAATACTCCTAAAGAAGCGCAATCAGGAGAGGGAACATATCATGTGAGGTTTATCAGTGACAAATATTATGATAAAACGGAGGTCGAAGGGGGACTTCCAGAGGATTCGATATGGCGCAAGAGACCAGAGTATGTAGAGCTGCTTAGCGAAGTGATGGAGAAATAATGAGTTGTATAATGCAATATTTATGGAGATAATTAGAAATTTAGTTGGAGATAAGCAGAAAAAGGAAGGAAAAACATGAGCACCGATGTGGAACATACTGCAGAAAAGGAAAGAATTATAAAATCCTACGAAAAATCAGTCGATAAGGAGATTTATAATTTTGTAATAGATGTAGAGAACGACAGGGAAGATATTAATGATATTGCGAGACTATGTTATTGAGGTAGTAAGTGACTCAAGCAAAAACAGAAATGTGGTGTCAACAATTTACTTGAAAAATGCGGAAGGATAGTATAGTACAATTACAAGGTTACTACGTTTCGGACGTTTGCTGGGGGTAGAAATACATCTGACAGCTTTAACCTATTTATAATTTAGGCATAAAATGTGATTATAACATAAAATCCCTCAGCTATGACTGAGGGATTTTTATATATACTTTCTCAATTCGATTTTTGTCAAGACTGTCAATTCTTAGCAGAACATTGTCATCAGTGAGGATTATCTCGTTGCGCTCAGGGAGATGGTCAAGCTGTTCCAGGCAATAACCACCAACTGTGTCATAATCGTCTGACTGAAGGTTAAGTCCTAACTCGTCACTTACATCCTCCAGGTTAGCAGAGCCAAGCACTAAATACTCGCGGTCACTGATTTTGGTGATATCATCCACTTCGTCGGTATCATATTCATCTCTAATCTCACCAACAATCTCTTCAAGCAAGTCTTCAAGAGTAATCAGACCGGCAGTAGTTCCATATTCGTCCAGAACTATAGCAAGAGAAATAGATGATTTTTTCATTTCCACAAACAAATCTGCAGTATTTTTGTGTTCGAAGGTGAAATACGGCTCATACATAAGCTTGCTTATGGAGAAATTCTCTATTTCTTCCTGGGATAAAAGGAGTAAATCTTTTATAT
This sequence comes from uncultured Lachnobacterium sp., assembly GCA_945971355.1. Classification (GTDB taxonomy): domain Bacteria; phylum Bacillota; class Clostridia; order Lachnospirales; family Lachnospiraceae; genus Roseburia. Next base: position 2,457 of record CAMFPD010000074.1, on the reverse strand, counting down.
TTATAATACCAATTACCTTATCAGAGGACTCTTCACAAACAGGAAGTCTTGTGAATTTATCCTCTCTGAATATCTGGATGACCTCATTATAGGTTGCGTTTATATCCACATAGGTCATATCAATTCTTGGAACCATGACTTCCTTTGCCTCAGCATCACCGAAATCAAAGAGATTATGAATCATATCTCTCTCTTCATCTTCGATAACACCTGACTCCTGACCAACATCTACAATTGTCCTTAATTCTTCTTCTGTCATGGCATTTTGATAAGCATCAGGCTTAACTCCCAACATGAAGAGAAATCCCATTGACAGTTTGTTTACTATGAAAATAACTGGAGTCAGTATTTTCATCAAAAACTCAATTATAATAGCAATTCTAAGAGACAATTTATCTGCCTGTATTGTTGCCATGGTTTTTGGAGATACCTCTCCAAATATCAAAATGAGCATTGTGAGAATACCGGTTGCAATTCCGGCACCATAGCTTCCCCAAAATTCCACGGCAAGAGTTGTTGCCATAGAAGAAGCTGACAGGTTAACCAGATTATTTCCGATTAATATTGCTGAAAGCATTTTTGCTGAGTCGTCTGTAACGCGAAGCACCCTGTCTGCCTTTTTATTTCCGGCTTCAGACAGGGTACGCATACGTATTTTATTGACGGTGGTCAGCGCTGTCTCCGCAGATGAGAAAAATGAAGAGAGCAGCAGAAGTACAATTAAACAAATAATTTGTGCTATATCACCAGCGTCCAAATAATTTCACCTCGTTATAATTTTAGTTTCCATCTGTGCTGTAGTTTGGAGCTTCCTTAGTGATATGAATATCATGAGGATGGCTCTCTTTAAGTGATGCAGCAGAGATTTTTACAAATTTTCCATTTTCTTTGAGTTTCTCGATTGTGTCACATCCACAATATCCCATTCCTGAACGGATACCACCAATAAGCTGGAAGATTGTATCCTCAAGAGTTCCCTTGTATGCTACACGACCTTCAACTCCTTCAGGAACAAGCTTCTTAGCACCCTCCTGAAAGTAACGGTCTTTTGAACCATTCTCCATAGCAGCGATTGAACCCATTCCACGGTATACCTTGTATTTTCTTCCCTGGAATAATTCGAATGTTCCAGGAGCTTCGTCACAGCCTGCGAACATTGAACCCATCATACATACATTTGCACCAGCTGCGATTGCTTTTGTCATATCTCCTGAGTACTTGATACCACCGTCAGCGATAACAGGAATTCCGTACTGTTTAGCTACTTCATAGCAATCCATGATTGCAGAAATCTGTGGAACACCGATTCCGGCAACGACACGTGTTGTACAGATTGATCCAGGTCCAATACCAACCTTAACAGCATCTGCACCGGCTTCGATAAGAGCCTTTGCAGCTTCTCCTGTTGCAATATTTCCAGCGATAACCTGAAGATCTGGGTAAGCAGCTTTAACTTTCTTTACAGCTTCAATGATGTTTTTAGAATGTCCATGTGCTGAATCCATAACGATTACGTCTACATGAGCCTTAACTAAGGCATCAACACGCTCCATCATGTTTCCTGTAATACCAACACCAGCACCACAGAGGAGACGTCCCTGAGAATCTTTTGCTGATAATGGATATTTAACCTGCTTCTCGATATCTTTGATTGTGATAAGTCCCTTTAAGTTGTTGTCCTTATCAACGATTGGTAATTTCTCTTTTCTTGCTTTTCCGAGGATAACCTTTGCTTCATCTAATGTGATTCCTTCTGGAGCTGTAATAAGGTTCTCAGAAGTCATGGATTCTTTAATCTTCTTTGAAAAATCAGTCTCAAATTTGAGGTCACGGTTAGTGATGATACCTACTAATTTTCCGTTTTCAGTAATAGGAACACCAGAAATCTTGAATTTACCCATGAGATTATCTGCATCCTGAAGAGTATGCTCTGGTGAGAGTGAGAATGGATCTGTGATTACTCCGTTCTCAGAACGTTTTACCTTATCAACTTCATCAGCCTGAGCCTCAATGGACATATTTTTGTGAATGATACCGATACCACCCTGTCTAGCCATTGCTATAGCCATCTTAGATTCTGTAACTGTATCCATTGCTGCACTCATCATTGGAATATTAAGTTCGATGGACTTTGTAAGGTGAGTCTTAAGATTAATCATGTTCGGTGTAACTTCCGAATACTGTGGAACTAAAAGAACGTCATCGAATGTAATTCCTTCGCCGATAATAGTACCCATTTTTTGAATTCCTCTCTTTCGTCTTCTATAGAAATTAGTTATGTTAAATATAATTTTACTGACTATAGCAAAATTATTAATCGGTGTCAAGGTGTTATAAGCTTGTTGGTTAAATTTTTATATTATTAATAAGAAAAACTTATAAATCTTTTTGGTTTTCAAATCACATTATATATGGTATTCTTTTTAAGGGCAAAGGGGTCTGACATGGGACACTTAT
>CAMFPD010000073.1 GCA_945971355.1 uncultured Lachnobacterium sp. | reverse complement strand
ATTCGCCTTAGTCTCGTGGGCTCGGAGATGTGTATAAGAGACAGATACTAATCAGTCTTATAAAAAACTATCTTTAATTGCCAAACTTATAGATGTAAGAATCAGAAAAACTATCATCATCAATGCTATTACTAGGTGAGCAGGATAATATATTGAATTTGCAATATTATATAAAATACCAATAGAATAAAATACAATTGATGTTATTGTTGCCCACCTTTTTCTTTTTCCCAAAAATGAAAGTAATCCACACCAAATCAAGAACCATGTGGTTCCCATCATCCTTGTATTATTTTCTATTCCACCATCACTAGTTAAAATCATGGTCAAAAACATTATTCCTATCGTCAAGTCTGCTATTCCGAACCCCATTCTCATCTTTGTCCATCCATTTTTCGATTTCATCATTGTGTACCTCCAGCTTATATCTGAATAATAAATCATATATAAGAAAAATGAAACTAGCTATTTCTAGCAGATTTCCCCGTCATAATTCAAATATACATTCCTACAAAAATTCTTCAAATTTTTCCTGTTCTTCGCCATTCTCGACCTCTCCATTATATTCTGATTCAATGAATTTTATAAAACGATTTCCGTAACTAGACATACGATATGATTCACTTCTTGATACCTTCTTTGCTTTTAGTTTTGCCTTTTTACCCTTGCTTAAATCTTCTAAGTAAGAAACGATTGCATCCGTATTTTCGTCTCTCTGCAAGTCATTCTTTGAATAAATCAATCCTAACCTAGCAAGTTTTTCACGTACCATGTTGTACTGATATTCGTCTATTTTATAGTCCTGCATAATCACATATGCATTATCATCGTTATTATTGAATGGATTATACAGTCTGAATACCCTTATATCTAATAAATTCATCTGCTTTAGTGTATCATAGAAGCTTCTAACCACATCCTCTTGCGGGTGCGGAATCCTTGCGACATTAATGTACCCATTGACAAGGTACTTAATTTTCTCATCCTGTGGTTCATCAAGAGAATAATCCATTAGCATCTCAAAGTATTTCCCCTCAACATCTTTCTTTGCAATCTCATCTTCCAAACTATTCACGACAGCGTTAAACTCATCTTGCCTTTCAATCAACATTTTAAGAGTTTCTTCTACCCGACGTTCCATTCTATTTTGCTTGTATGCTAGAATCATATTACCTACTCCTGGTACCACAGAACCAGCGATGCCATCAATAAGCACTTCTGATAACACATCCAACGTTGGGCCTGCGGCTGCACTTGCTAAATCTTCTATTCTTTCCTTTATCTTTCCCATATCTTACATTCTCCTTATATTCCTCTTTCGTAATTTTCAAATATATTCATTGTGTCATATTTTGATTATACAGCAAGCTATCTTATTAAGCAAAAACAACTGATATGCTTTGTAGTGTTTATATACTGTTCTCACATCGTCTGATATGCCTATATCCAATTTTTAATATTCAGGTGAAAAATTAGTGTCGAATAACTAGAAATGCTATATTAAGGCGAATTTCACAAAAAATAAACCGACTTATTGCCGATTTATCTTTTGTAGCACTTGCACAGGGATCCCCCTTCCTGTGTAATTTTCTGTTTGAGTACCTTTTGTTTTTAACGTTCTGAAAACCGCTTAAAATGCGGTACTTTGAGTGGACTAGACGGGAGTCGAACCCGTGTCCGAAAGAAAATCCCCTGTCCTTCTACGAGTGTAGTTTATTCTTAATAATTCCCTCCACCACTCAGGAACAAACAACCGAGTGATTTCAGTAGCTTCATATTACGCCCATATGCTCAAAGCTTTGCATAAGTCGTTTCTCACATGGTCGAAGCCCAGATTCTAAAGTGTGAGTGCTCTAGAGTGGACTGCTGCAACTAGGCAGCGTATGCTAAATTATCTTCAGCGTTTAATTTTAATTTGGCCATTTAACGCATTACCATACGACTCGCTTCTCCAGCTTCAGTTCCCCCGTCGAAACCTTTACTAGCCCTTATTAAATTTATTGGAGGGGGGAACTGAAGCTACGCTTCAATTTCTCCGCTCCGCTTCGGTCCGCGCTAAACGCTCGTCCACTGGACGAGCAGCGCCCCCGTCGAAACCTTTACTAGCCCTTATATATAAATAACACACCTTAGTGTGATATTATATTATCCAAGATTGCGAATCTTGAAATCTCTCTCAGCTTCACGCTTCTGATCCTTCTTCGCTATATCCTGTCTCTTGTCATACAATTTCTTACCTCTTGCAAGAGCTATCTCAACCTTTACAAGACTCCCCTTGAAGTATACCTCCACTGGAACAATTGTATAACCTTTTTCTTTTATCTTTCCGGTTAGCTTCTCTATCTCCTTCTTGTGAAGTAGAAGCTTCTTAGGTCTTAGTGGATCCTTGTTAAAGATATTTCCTTTTTCATAGGGAGTGATGTGCATTCCGTAGAGATACACCTCTCCATTCTCAATTCGGATAAAGGATTCCTTAATACTTCCCTTTCCCATTCTGAGGGATTTTACCTCAGTACCAGCAAGTGAGATGCCTGCTTCGTATTTCTCGTCAAGAAAGTAATCATGATAAACCTTCTTGTTATTGGCTATTAACTTTTTTGTCTCCTTAGCCATAACGGCACCTCCATTTTTGCTAGCACATTTTTTGTGCGTTCTTCATTGTAGCACATATCTATACCATTAACAACAGGTTTTTCTCGTCATTTTTATATATTTTATGCACTTTTTTTCAAAGATGCTTTGAAGCTTTACCATAAAATAATACTTTACTAAATGACTTACTCTGCCAGCCTGAAATCAATTGTTCTCATAAGCTTATCGGCTGAATCCACAACAATCTTAACTCTCTGTCCCAGCTTGTATCTGTTGTTTGTCACCTCACCAACAAGCTCATATGAATCTTCAAAAAATTGGTAAAAATCATCTCTGAGTTCTGTCACTCTCACAAGTCCCTCTATAGTATTTGGAAGCTCCACAAAAAATCCCCATTCTGTAACGCCTGAGATAACGCCCTCGAATTCTTCACCTATATGCTTTGCCATATACTCACATTTCTTGAGTTTAATTGTCTCACGTTCTGCTTCCTCTGCACGACGTTCCATCTGGCTGGACTGCTTTGCGACCTCATCCAGTATGCCTTCGTAGTGCTCTATTCTCTTTTCGTTCATTCTTCCCCTAAGAGTTTCCTTGATTATTCTGTGAATCTGCAAATCGGGATATCTTCTGATTGGTGAAGTAAAATGGCAGTAATAGTTGGCTGCCAGTCCAAAATGTCCTGTACAGGTAGTTGTATATCTGGCCTGTTTCATTGAACGAAGAGTAAGTCTGCTTATAAGAGCCTCCTCATCTGTTCCATCAACCTTCTCGAGAAGCTTTTGAAGCTCCTTTGGATGAACCTCGTCTGCTCCGATATGGAGGGAGTACCCAAAATTATTTATAAATGTGGAAAGCTTACGAATCTTCTCTGTATCCGGGTTATCGTGGGTTCTGTATACAAAGGGTATCTCCTGCCAGAAGAAATGTGATGCCACTGTTTCATTGGCAATAAGCATAAAATCCTCTATAAGCTTTGTTGCCACATTTCTGTCGTATGGCTTGATATCAATTGGCTCCCCCTTCTCATTTAAAATCACTTTGGTCTCAGGGAAATCAAAGTCTATTGATCCTCTCTTCATTCTTCGTTTTCTAAGAATCAAAGCAAGCTCTGCCATCTTTTCAAACATTGGCACCAACTCTTTGTATTCCTCTATAAGCTCTGGGTCTTTATCGACCAGTATCTTCTTCACATTAGTATAGGTCATCCTACGGTTTGTTTTTATCACAGTCTCTGCTATCTTGTGATCTATAACCTCACCCTTTGGATTAATTGTCATTATGCAGCTAAGTGTTAGTCTGTTCTGAGCCTCATTCAGGGAACAGATTCCATTTGAAAGTGCATGTGGCAGCATCGGTATAACTCTGTCAACCAAATATACTGACGTGCCTCGCTTTAAAGCTTCCACGTCCAATGCACTGTGTTCCTGAACATAATTAGACACATCTGCAATATGAACACCAAGCACATAGTTTTCCCCATCCATAAAAAGTGAAACTGCATCATCCAAATCCTTAGCATCCTCACCATCAATTGTAACCATCATCCAATCTCTCAAGTCCATTCTGCCTGCCATGTCAGCCTCGGAGACTTCCTTTGATACGTTTTCCACCTGATGCATTATTTTTTCTGAGAATTCCATAGGCATATCGTATGCCTTAACGATAGAGAGAATGTCTGTTCCAGGGTCATTTATGTGTCCTATTATCTCTACAACCTTTCCCTCTGGCTTGCGATTCTTCTTGCCATAGCTTGTTATCTCAACAACCACCTTATGCCCTGCGACCGCTCCCTTTGAGCATCCCCTGGGTATAAAAATATCACTTCCAAATCTGGTGTTATCAGGTACTGCAAAGCCAAAATTTTCGCTGGCTTCGTAGGTACAGACAACCCTCTTCATACCACGGTCCAGCACCTTTAACACAGCACCTTCTTTTCTTTTTCCAGAAGTGCCTGGCAGAATAGATACTTCAACCTGGTCCATATGCATAGCGCCATTCACTTTATCAGCAGGGATAAAAATATCCTCTGGTTCTCCATCTATGGTGACAAAGCCAAAGCCCTTCTGATGAGCCGTAAATATGCCGACTTTATTTTTCACTTCTGCCTTTGAGTATTTGCCTCTCTTGGAAAGTTCTATCTTCCCTTCCTGCTGCAGTTCCAGAAGAATCTGCTCTAAAATTGGTCTGTCCTGCTTTGTAACGCCAAGTACTATGCAAAGTTCCTTTATCTTCATTGGGACATACATATCCTCGCACATGAAGTCATATATCATCTTTTTTCTATATTCATATGTCTCTTTCATGGTAGTCCTCTCTTCTTTATTCTCTTCTACATACTCTTGTATTTTTCTGTATAGTTTCTATTTTTATTCTTCTGTATAGCTTCTATTTTTTGTATTCCTCTGTATAGCTTCTATTTTTTATTCTTCTGTATAACTTCTATATCTTAACAGTAATCTCCGTCAAAGCAAATACAACCAAATTGGACTTTTTAATAAAAAAGGACCATCTTTCGACAGTCCCAAAATCTTTACCAAATTCCCATATTGAGCACTACTGCAAGCACAAGGAAAAGTATCACACACACACGTGTAATCTTAACAAGTATTCCTTCCATTGAGCGTCCTTTGTTCTTGCCCCAGTAAGTATCTGCTGCTCCGCTGATTGCTCCAAGACCAGCTGACTTACCTTCCTGCATCAAAATAACAACTGTAATAATAAGACTGATTATAATAAATACAACAGTTAAAATCGTTTTTAAAACGGCCACGATTGCACCTCCTAATTTTACTAATTCACAACAGAGTTACTATAACACAACAATTCTCCTATTTCAACCTCTTTTTTCTTTTCATAATACTATTACTATTTTCACCAAAAGAAAACATCTTATGCAAAAAACACCCATTCTTATCTTATTACAAAATAAGCGAGCACCAGTTCATCTCAATCCGAACCGGCGCTCGCCCAACTTTATTCTTTACAAAACTTATACATTAATCTCAGCTGTTACACCAAGCTCATCCTTGTTTGCATCAAGCACTGGCTTAACAACATCACGGAGGAATACTTCAACCTGACGTGGAGCACGTCCTACATACAGCTCTGGCTTGAGGTTGGCCTCAATCTCCTCCTTTGTAAGACCAAAGGCAGGATCTGCTGCAATAAGATCAACAAGGTTGTTGTCTTTTCCTTCTTCCTTAACTGTCTTTCCTGCTTCCATTGAAAGCTGACGAATCTTCTCATGCATCTCCTGACGGTTTCCACCATTCTTAACAGCATCCATCATGATGTTCTCTGTTGCCATGAATGGGATTTCTGCCATAAAGTGCTTCTCGATAACCTTTGGATATACAACAAGTCCATCTACTACATTGAGGCAAAGATCAAGAATACCATCGATTGCAAGGAATCCTTCTGGAACTGAAAGACGCTTGTTTGCAGAATCATCAAGTGTTCTCTCAAACCACTGTGTAGCAGATGTAATTGCTGGATTAAGTGCGTCTACCATCACATATCTAGAAAGAGAGGCGATTCTCTCACTTCTCATAGGATTTCTCTTGTATGCCATAGCTGATGATCCAATCTGGTTCTTCTCAAATGGCTCCTCAACCTCTTTAAGGTGCTGAAGTAATCTGATATCATTTGACATCTTATGAGCACTTGCAGCGATTCCAGCAAGAACATTCAGAACTCTGGTATCTACCTTACGTGAGTATGTCTGACCTGATACTGCATAGCATGAATCAAATCCCATCTTCTTTGCAATCATCGGATCGATCTTGTCAATTGTTTCATGATCTCCATTAAAGAGTTCCAAGAAGCTTGCCTGTGTTCCTGTTGTTCCCTTAGAACCTAAAAGCTTAAGTGTGCTCTGTACATACTCTAAGTCCTCCAAATCCATAAGGAACTCCTGAGCCCAAAGTGTAGCTCTCTTTCCTACTGTTGTAGGCTGAGCTGGCTGGAAGTGTGTGAATGCAAGTGTAGGCTGATCTTTATACTTATCTGCAAAATTTGCAAGCTCTGCGATTACGCTTACAAGCTTTTTATGTACAAGCTTAAGAGCCTCATTCATAACAATTATATCTGTATTATCTCCAACATAACATGATGTAGCACCAAGATGAATAATTCCTGCTGCCTTTGGACACTGCTGTCCGTATGCATATACATGGCTCATTACATCATGGCGAACTAATTTTTCTCTCTCTCTTGCCACATCATAATTGATATCTGTGATGTGCTCTTTCATCTCGTCAATCTGTTCCTGAGAGATAACTGGCTTTCCATTCTCAGAAAGTCCAAGCTCCATCTCAGTCTCAGCAAGTGCTATCCAAAGTCTTCTCCATGTAGAGAACTTCATATCCTGTGAAAATATATACTGCATTTCCTTGCTTGCATATCTCTCACCTAATGGACTTGAATATCTATCTGTACTCATATCTTTCTCCTTTATTCTACTCTCTTATTTGTTAATCCGTAGATTACCTGGCAACCTATTAACGATTCAGCATTCTTCTCTCAAGGTCTTTTTCCTTGTCAAAATACTCTCCACGTATATCCTCTTTTGGTGGCTCCATTGGATATTTTCCATTGAAGCATCCTGTACATATTGGAAGTCCCTCTGACAACTCTGTCAAACGGTCTATTCCAAGGTATCCAAGGGAATCAGCACCAATAATTTTCCTTATATCCTCTATAGTTCTATTGTAAGCAATAAGCTGTTCTCTGGCGGGTATATCAGTTCCAAAATAGCATGGCCACAAAAATGGTGGCGAAGAAATTCTAACATGAACCTCTGTAGCACCAGCATCCCTTAACATTTTAACAATCCTGTCAGATGTAGTTCCTCTTACAATTGAATCATCAATCATAATAACTCGCTTACCTGCAACAGCCTCTTTCAAAACATTAAGCTTAACCTGAACACTTGACTCACGGCTTGACTGCTTTGGCTTAATGAAAGTACGTCCTACATAACTGTTCTTTACAAATGCAGTTCCATATGGAATTCCTGACTGCAAAGAATATCCAAGTGCTGCTGCATTTCCTGACTCTGGAACACCTGTAACAATATCAGCTTCCACTGGAGAATCCATTGCCAGGAATTTTCCTGCCTTAATACGTGAGCTGTATACACTGACTCCATCTATGTGGCTGTCTGGTCTGGCAAAGTATATATACTCAAATATACATCTTGCTTCCTTACATGGCTCAATCGCCATTGTCATGTCAGACTCAATTCCTTTTTCCGGGCTGATTGTAACCACCTCTCCAGGTTTTACGTCTCGCACAAACTCTGCACCAATTGTATCAAGGGCACATGTTTCTGATGTTACTATATATGCATTATCACGTTTTCCAATACAAAGTGGTTTAAAACCAAATGGATCTCTGGCCGCAATAAGCTTTCTAGGGCTGGCAACTACAAGTGCATATGCTCCCTTAAGCTTCATGCATGCTCTTCTCACAGCTTCCTCTGCTGTGTGTGAATTAAGTCGTTCTCTTGCAATATGGTACGCAATAACCTCAGAATCAATTGTTGTCTGGAAAATCGCACCTGTGTATTCTAATTCACGGCGCAACTCTGATGCATTTATGAGATTACCATTATGAGCCATGGCAAGTGTACCCTTAACATAGTTAAGTACAAGTGGCTGAGCATTTTCTCTAGTTGAAGAACCTGCTGTAGAATAACGAACGTGGCCCACTCCGATATCTCCTTTCATAGGTTCAAGATTATCCGGAGTAAAAACCTCATTTACAAGGCCCATTCCCTTGTATGATGTAACCTTACCCTTAGGACCACTGGTTTCGCTTACGGCAATACCGCAGCTCTCCTGCCCCCTGTGCTGTAAAGCAAACAATCCATAATATATACTGGATGCTACATCTTTACCATCAAAATCATACATACCGAAGACTCCACATTCCTCATGGAGCTGGTCTTCATCGTAATAACTATTAAAAATACTATTCTGGCTCATATTCTCTCCGTTTATGCTGTAATTATCGTGTAAACTCTTTTCCTGTAAGAAGCTCATATGCCTCTTTATACTTATCTACAGTCTTTGTAACAACTTCATCTGGAAGAAGGAAGTCATTATCCGGATTAGCCTTGAGCCAGTCTCTTACAAACTGCTTATCGAATGAAGGCTGTCCCTGACCTGGCTTATATCCTTCCAATGGCCAGAAACGTGAACTGTCTGGTGTGAGCATCTCATCTCCGATTACTACCTCACCATTTTCATCAAGTCCAAACTCAAACTTTGTATCTGCAATTATAATTCCCTTGCTGAGTGCATATTCAGCACACTTCTTATAAAGTGCAATTGTGTAATCACGAATCTTCTCAGCGTACTCTCTACCCTTCTCTGGATAAATCTTCTCAAGAACTTCTACAGACTGCTCAAAAGAAATATTCTCATCATGATCCCCAAGGTCTGCCTTGGTAGATGGTGTATAAATTGGCTCAGGCAATTTATCTGACTCAACAAGTCCCTCTGGAAGCTTGATACCACAAACTGTTCCATTCTCCTGATAGCTTGCCCAGCCACTTCCTGTTATGTATCCACGAACAATACACTCTATAGGAAGCATCTCAAGCTTCTTGCACATCATACTGTTTCCATCAAATCTCTCCTGCTGGAAAAATTCCGGCATATCCTTTGTATCAACTGAAAGCATGTGGTTAGAAACAACATCACTAGTGAAATCAAACCAGAATTTTGACATCTGAGTAAGGATTGCACCCTTGTCTGTAATCTTATTTTTTAAAATATTATCAAATGCCGATATACGGTCTGTCGCAACAATAATCAAGCTCTCCCCGTTATCGTATACTTCTCTGACTTTACCTTCTTTGAATGGTTTGAATTCCTGCATGATTGTCCTCCATCTTATGCGTAAATTTACATTTATCTGTATCTGTGACACCAAAACATAGCATTCCTAAGTTAATCGTGTCGCAAAGAAATTATATAACAGCGCAATTTCCAAAGTCAATGTATTTGGTTCATTTGGGTTCTTTGTGCACTATAGAAAATCGAGAAGTTTCTATAAGTATTTTTGTACATTTTTATCCTTTAATAAGCT
>CAMFPD010000072.1 GCA_945971355.1 uncultured Lachnobacterium sp. | reverse complement strand
AATGCTTCAGGTCTTGAAAAGGTTGGAGAAAACTGTTACCAGACAACACTTAACTCCGGAGAGTTTGATGGTGTTGGTATGGCAATTAACTCAGATGGTAGTGCAATTTCATCTGGACAGCTTGAGATGTCAAACGTTGATCTTTCAGCTCAGTTTACTGATATGATTATTACCCAGCGAGGATTTCAGGCTAATTCAAGAGTTATTACAACCTCAGATACTTTACTTGAGGAATTGATTAACCTTAAGAGATAATTGCTGATTTGGTAATATTGAATAAAAATATATGTTGGGGCACAGCGTAAACTGTCCCCCAACATTTTGTACGTTAAAATGGAGTTTTTGAATTTTTATCCAAAAGAAAGTAGACAAGTATGGCAAAGTCTTGTAAAATCATATAAAAGGGTAAAAATTGACAAAAAGAAGCAAATATTGTCGATAAAATTTTGGAAAAGGGAAGGTGTATAGTGTGGATATAGCTTCACTTGCCGGCGTTGTTGTCGGATTGGTAATGGTTGTTTTCGGAATTCTTTCCAGTGGTGGTAACATTGTTGATGATTTCGTTGATATACCATCAATACTTATTACAATCGGAGGATCACTCAGTTCTGTACTGGGTAGCAATAAGCTTCCAGACTTTATTAATGGTCTGAAGTCTATTTCGTTACCATTTAAGGACAAGACAAAGGATCCGTCAGAAACGATTAAAACTATTATTGATCTTTCTAACGTAGGACGTAAGGAAGGTCTTCTTGCATTGGAAGAAGCAGCAAATGATATAGAAGATGATTTCTTGAAAAAAGGAATTATGCTTGTTGTAGATGGTACTGATCCAGAACTTGTAAGAGGAATTTTGGAAACTGATCTTATGTGTCTTGAAGACAGACATAAGAAGGTTATTTCCTTTTGGGAGTATTGGGGAGAAATGGGACCTGCCTGGGGTATGATTGGTACTCTTATTGGTTTGGTAAACATGCTTAAGAACCTTGAGGATGCTTCAACAATTGGACCGAACATGGCTGTTGCTTTGCTTACCACTTTGTATGGTTCACTGATTGCAAACTGGTTATGTTCTCCATTTTCTAATAAGTTAAAAGCAAACAATACACTTGAAATTACACTTAGAACAATCACTATTGAAGGCCTTCTTTCAATACAGGCTGGTGAAAACCCACGTGTAATTGAGGAGAAGTTGAAATCATTCCTGGCTCCTTCTGCTAGAAATGATGTTTCAGAGGATGCTGGAGGTGAAGAGTAGTGGCAAAAAAACGTCAGGAAGAGCCAAAAAAAGGGGCACCTGCGTGGCAATCCACTTTTTCGGACTTGATGAACCTTTTGCTTTGCTTTTTCGTTTTACTTTTCTCCATGTCAACAGTTGATGCGGAAAAGTTCGAGATGGTAATTGCATCTTTGCAGAGCAGCATGAGTATTCTGCCGGCTGGTGGTTCATCAATTGGAGAAGGAAATATGGTTTCAGCAGGAGTAAATCAGCTGGAATTTCTGGATAGCTATTATAATGATTTGGCAAATTCACAATCGTTGAATGACAGTGATTTGAATGGCGAGGAAAAAGAGATTTCAGATGCCTACAAGGAACAGGAGCTTGCTGAGTCTGAGGAGATGGCTGAGGAAGTACAGGAGGCTGTTAATCAGTTCGGACTTCAGAATTTAGTTGAGGTAGAATTTAATGCACAGTATGTTCAGCTTAATCTGAGTGGAGCTGTGTTGTTTGACTCGGGAAGTGCTGATCTTGTTTCAGATGCAGAGCCTATTATTGAAAAAATCTCAAAAATTTTAAATAATTATGATAAAAATATAATTGAGGTTGAGGGACATACAGATAATGTTCCTATTTCATCTAATAAGTATGAGGATAATGATGTTCTTTCGATGTACAGAGCTTTGAATGTGGCTAATCATATCAGAGAGACTTCAACATTAAATCCAGCACATATTAAATCTTCTGGTAGAGGCGAGTATCTTCCAGTTGCTGATAATACCACGGCGGAAGGAAGAGCGTTAAACCGAAGAGTTGAAATTAAGATATATAATTCTTACAACTCTGATATGTCTGATATAGAAGAGTAGAGGGGAGAAAAAATGAAAAAAAATTTAATTTCAGTAATAATACTTGCACTTGTTATTGCAAATTTTGTTTTGACAGCTCTATTGGTGTTTACTATTTTGCCAGAGACAAAAAAAGCTAATCAGTTGATTGAGTCAGTGTGCTCTGCAATAGATTTAGACTTGAACAGTGGTGCAGCATCTGGGCTTTCAAATGTTCCAATTGATCAGGTTGATGATTTCCCACTTAATGGCGGAGAGACAATGACTATTAGTTTTAAGACCGATGATAGCGGAACGGCACATTATCTCGTTGCAGCAATTTCTTTATCTTTGAATAAAGAGAGTGATGTCTACAAGGATAAGAATTTTGATATTACAACTAAAGAAAATCTTATTAAAGCTGAAGTGAATACGATTGTTGGTCAGTATACAATGGATGCTTTTAATGCTGATAAACAGGCTGTGTATGACGAAATTCTTTCAAGCTTACAGGATATGCTTGGAGCAGATTATATTGTAGGTGTTAATTTTACATCTTCTCTTACACAGTAAATTTAATCCAAAGCGTGAAGTCACGCATTGCTTTGGAATTTAGGTGGTGAAACAGATGGGTGACGTATTATCTCAGAGTGAGATTGATAACCTGCTTAATGCTTTAAGCAGCGGAGAATTAGACGTTGAGGAAATAAAAGATAATAATGAAAAGCAGGTAAAGGATTACGATTTTGCCCGTCCGTCAAAGTTTTCTAAGGAGCATTTACGTACTTTAGAGATTATCTTTGAACATTATGGAAGACTTTTGACTACAAATCTTCCGGTTTATCTAAGAAAATCAGTACAGGTTGAGGTGATGAACTCTGAGGCGGTTACATATTCAGAGTTTTCCAATGCTCTTTCTAATCCAGTGTTACTTGGAATAGTAAATTTTGCTCCTTTACATGGAAATATTATTATAGAGATGGCTTCTAATCTGGGATATGCAATTGTTGACCGTATGTTAGGTGGCCGAGGCGATACGCTGGATAAAACCAGAGAGTTTTCAGAGATAGAACTTCTGATAATTGAAAGAATCCTCATTGTCTGTGTAAATCTCTTGGTAGAACCATGGGAGAATGTTGTTGATATACACCCACATTTGGAACGTATTGAAACGAATTCACAGTACGCACAGATAATATCCCCAAGTGAAATGATTGCCATTGTAACTATCAATGTGAAGCTTGGAAATGTGGAGGGATTAATGAATATTTGTCTTCCATACATTACATTGGAAGATGTAATAGATAAGTTAAATACCAGATATTGGTATGCAAATATCCAGAGTCATGATGAGAGAGATTATGCTGAGGCAATTGAGAGCATAATAAATAAAGCTCATGTTCCTATCAAGGCTGTTTTAGGAAAGAGTAGTGTTTCTGTTATGGATTTTGCAACACTTCAACCAGGAGATATAATTAAACTTGATAGAGCGGTTGAAGATGAATTAGATATATATGTTGGAGATATTCGTAAATTTACCGCATTGCCTGGTTCGTCAGGAGATAAGTATGCAGTAAGAGTAACTTCAGTATTGAGAGAGGAGCAGTAACTTATGGATGTATTATCTCAGGAAGAAATAAATGCACTGTTGAATGAACCAGACGGTGCTAATGGAAATGGTGGAGATTCTCTTTCTGATACAGAAAAAGATGCAATTGGGGAAATTGCTAATATAAGTATGGGTACAGCGGCTACAACGTTGTTTTCACTTGTTAACCGTAAGGTGGAAATTTCTACTCCAGTTGTTTCTGTAAGTACTTGGGATGATGTTGTTGCTAATTATGAGAAACCATGTGTTTTCATTAAGATAGCATATACAGTTGGTCTTGATGGAAGTAATATTCTTGTTTTAAAAGAGAATGATGTAAAAGTTATCACTGATTTGATGATGGGTGGTGACGGTACAAATATCGATGGCGAATTAGGAGAACTTCATTTATCAGCAATCAGTGAAGCAATGAATCAAATGATGGGATCATCAGCCACATCATTATCATCAATGCTTAATAAAATGATTGATATTAGTCCGCCATCAGCTAATGTGATTGATTTATCAGATACTGTTGATGAAGGTGAAATTGATGAATTTTTGTCTGGTGAATTTGTAAAAATTTCCTTCAAGATGGAAATTGGTGATCTTGTAGATAGCGAAATAATGCAGCTTTATCCTTTCTCTTTTGCAAGAGAGATGTATGAAAGCTTCCAGAAGAATATGGCTATGGACAGCGAAAATGTAAAGGAGGATGTTGCACCAGTTCCAACACCAACTCCAGCACCAGTTCCACAGGCTACTGCACAGCCAGCAATGGGTCAGCAGCCAATGGGACAACCGATGATGGGGCAGCCGATGATGGGACAGCCAATGATGACGCAACCACAGATTATGGGACAATCGGTAAATGTACAGCCAGCACAGTTTTCTCCGTTTGGTGCAATGCCAAATGGTGCATATCAGCCGGAGAATATTGATTTGATTATGGATGTTCCGCTTGAGGTAACTGTTGAGCTAGGACGTACTTCTAAATCAATTTCAGATATTTTGGATTTTGGACCAGGTAAGATTATCGAATTAAATAAGCTTGCTGGTGAGCCTATAGATGTATTGGTAAACGGCAAGTATGTTGCTAAAGGTGAAGTAGTTGTAATTGAGGAAAGCTTTGGTGTTAGAATTACAGAGATTATCAACGCTCCACTAAAGACTAATCAATAGGATTTTACATAGTAGTATGGAAAGCTTTTTACAATTAATAGGTGTCCTTCTTATTTTTGTTTTTGTTCTTGCTATTACATATTTTACAACAAGATGGATGGCTGGAATTCAAAAGGGAAGGACCAACAATAAAAATCTCAAGATTCTGGAGAGCATAGGTGTTGGAAATGGCAATCTTGTCAGCATAATTCAGGCAGGGGACACTTACCTGGTTGTTGCTATTGGAAAAGATAAAGTTTCATTGCTTACACAGCTTGATGAGGAACAATTAAAGGATATTTCTTTTAAGGGTGGAAATTATTCATCGGGTAGTGGTGAATCATTTCAGAAAATACTTGCAAGGTTTAAAGATAAATGAGTAGATTTAAGAAGAAATATTGCAATGCGTCATTTTTTATGGCTATTGCTGTTTTGGTTTTGACAATTATATTAAGTTTTAGAAATCCTGATGCAGTTTTTGCTACTGGTATTGATTCTTCTGATATAACTAATGATATTGAAGATGTAACGACAATGGATACTACAGATGAGGATTTGGCAGATTCGGCAACAGATTCTACAGATGGATTACATATTATTTATAATAATGATAATGGATCGATTTCAACTCCTATAAGAATGCTATTGGTTTTGACAGTGCTTTCGTTAGCACCATCAATTCTTATAATGTTTACTTCTTTTACCAGAATAATTATTGTATTGCATTTTATTAGGACGGCAATTGGTACACAAACGTCTCCGCCGAACCAGGTAATTGTTGGTTTGGCTCTATTTTTAACAATGTTTATCATGTGGCCAACTTTTACATCTGTTTACGATAATGCGATTAAGCCTCTTGACGAAGGTACGATAACGCAGGAAGAGGCACTGGAAGCCGCAGAAGAGCCTTTTAGAGAGTTCATGTATGGACAGACACAGACTAAAGATTTAGCATTGTTTGTGGATATGTCCGGTGAGACTTATGAGTCATATGATGAGGTGCCATTTACAACACTTGTTCCAGCGTTTATACTCAGTGAATTGCGTACTGCTTTCATTTTAGGATTTTTAATATATATTCCATTTATTGTAATTGATATGGTGGTATCATCGGTTCTTATGTCTATGGGTATGATGATGCTGCCGCCAACCACTATATCATTACCCTTCAAGATTTTGCTTTTTATTCTTGCAGATGGTTGGAATTTAGTGATTGGAAATCTTGTTAAGACATTCTATTAGGGAGGTGCTATATGATTACAGTAGAGGCAGTTACAGATATTGCAAGAGATGCAATTTATACGATGATAATCACTTCGGCGCCTTTGTTGCTTGTTTCTTTAATAGTTGGATTAATTGTTAGTATTTTTCAGA
This sequence comes from uncultured Lachnobacterium sp., assembly GCA_945971355.1. Taxonomy (GTDB): domain Bacteria; phylum Bacillota; class Clostridia; order Lachnospirales; family Lachnospiraceae; genus Roseburia. Next base: position 3,630 of record CAMFPD010000072.1, on the reverse strand, counting down.
CAGTTACATCAATTCAGGAGCAGACACTTACATTTGTACCAAAGATTTTGGCTGTTTTTATCACTTTGATGATAGGTGGCTCTTGGATGCTTAATAATATGTCTGGGTTTATGGTTGATTTATGGAGCAACTTTAGTTATTACATAAGCATGGGATAATATATGGTTAATTTTGCGTTTTCATTAAATAATTTTGAATATTTTTTGCTTATACTAGTTCGCATTGTTTCCTTTGTTTTTGTGGCTCCATTTTTTGGAGATAGCGCAGTACCAAGAAGAGTGAAGGTTGGACTTTCATTATTTGTTGCTATATTTATGTATAATATCGTGAATAAACCTGACTTGGAGTATACCAGTGCTGTTGGTTATTCAGTCATTGTTGTTCGAGAGGTGATGACAGGATTGTTGATTGGCTTTGCGGCGTATATCTGCAATTCTATTATTTTGTTTGCTGGTAATATAATTGATATGGATATGGGGTTCTCCATGGCGATGGAATTTAATCCTTCATTAAATACTCAGAGTACTATTACTGGTAATTTTTATTACTATTTGGTAATGCTTATTCTTGTTGCATCTGATATGCATAGTTTTATTTTGAGAGCAGTCTGTGATTCATTTACGGTGGTTCCTATTGGCAAAGCTGTATTTGATTGGGATCACTTGCTGTTATCTATTACAAAATATATGGGAGATATGTTTGTGATAGGATTTAGAATTTTTTTACCATTTTTTGCATGTATCATGATACTAAATTGTGTGCTTGGAATTATGGCTAAGGTAGCACCGCAGATGAATATGTTTTCTGTTGGTATGCAGCTTAAGTTACTTGTTGGCTTTGCAGTTTTATTTTTAACTATATTTCTTGTTCCGACAGTTGCAAATTTTATTTTTAATGAAATAAAGACAATGGTGGTTTTGATAATTGAAGGCTTATATTGAAGAACAATATGAACATAAATATTTATTAGCATATAATCTGCAATGGTTCGCTAAGGATGGTGAAGGTGGGGAGAAAACAGAACCTGCCACAGCTAAAAAACTTCGCGACGCCAGAGAGGATGGCAAGGTAACTAAAAGCAGAGAATTGACAGCTGCTTTTGATGTGATAGTTTTGTTTCTTGTACTTAAGATATTTATTTCTTTTGTGGGAGAGAGACTTATAGGTGCTTTCAGTTATGTATATGATAGGATGCCTGAATTTTTAGAAGTCAACAAGACGGGAGTTAGTTCAGTTGCGGTTTCGCACTTTATGGCTGATATACTTTTACAGATAACAATTACAATATTACCATTTATACTGTTTGGATTTGTTATCACATTTCTTGTAAGTGTTTTGCAGGTTGGCTGGAAGGTTACAGTTAAACCGTTGAAACCTAATTTGAGTAAATTTAATCCAATAAATGGATTTAAGAGAATTATTTCTAAGGATTCACTTTTTGAATTGTTTAAATCAATTGTGAAGATAATAGTAATTTTTCTTGTGGCTTACAATAGAGTAAAAGGACACAAGGAAGAAATTTTTATTTTATATGAGATACCCCTTAATCAAGCTATTGCATTGATTGGTAGTATTATAATAGATACTGGTTTGTATATTGGATATGTATATCTGATTGTTGGAATTGTTGATTTTCTTTATCAAAAACACAAATTCAATGAAGATATGAAGATGACAAAACAGGAAGTAAAGGATGAGTTTAAAAATACAGAAGGAGACCCGCAGATAAAAGGGCGTCAGCGAAGAAGGATGATGGAAACATCACAGCGAAGAATGATGCAGGATGTTCCTAAAGCTGATGTTGTTATTACTAACCCGACACATCTTGCGGTTGCTATAAAATATGATGCTGATGTAAATACAGCACCTGTTGTTCTCGCTAAGGGTGAAGAATATGTTGCCCAGAAAATCAAGGAAGTTGCGAGAGAAAATAATATCGAAATTGTTGAGAATAAACCACTTGCCAGAATGTTATATCATAATGTTGACATTGGAGCTGAAATTCCACCAGAGTTATATCAGGCAGTAGCAGAGGTTCTTGCAACAATTTATAAAGCAAAAAATTGATTATATAAATGATTAAATATAAAATATATTATAAAAACATAAGAAAGGAGGAATTGGAATGCTGAAAAAATCTGATGTTGGAATTGGTATATATTTGCTTGCAGCTATTATGTTCTTTATCATTCCAATTCCTTCACTTTTACTTGATGTAATGCTTGCCATAAATATTGGCATTGCACTCATTATTTTGTTTAATGTATTGTTTGTGAAAGAAGTACTTGATATGTCATTCTTTCCAACCTTACTTTTGTTTACAACTATTTTTAGAATTTCATTGAATGTTTCTTCTACAAGACTTATTTTGTCTACCGGTAATCCAGGTAATGTCGTAACTACCTTTGGTAATTTCGTAGGTGGTGGTAATCTTGTAATAGGAGTAATTGTATTTATTGTTCTAATTATTATTCAGTTTGTTGTAATCAACAAAGGTTCTGAGCGTATTGCTGAGGTAACAGCACGATTTACATTGGATGCTATGCCTGGTAAGCAGATGGCTATTGATGCTGATTTGAATACTGGTGCAATCACAGATGTAGAGGCTAAGGCAAGACGAGAGAAAATTCAACAGGAATCCAGCTTCTTTGGAGCAATGGATGGTGCCACAAAGTATGTTAAGGGAGATGCTACAGCAGGTCTTATAATTACTTTTATCAATCTTGTTGGTGGAACTGCCATGGGAATGTTGTATCAGGGAATGGCTTTTGGCGATGCTATACAGCAGTTTGGTATTCTGACAATAGGTGACGGACTTGTTTCTCAGATTCCTTCACTAGTCATATCTCTTTCCACAGGTATTCTTGTTACAAAGGGTTCTAATGAGGCTGATTTTTCAGGGGTTCTGGTTAAACAGTTGTTTGGAATTCCACAGGTTATGTACATTGTTGGCAGCGTAATTATTTTCCTTGGAATTGTGACTCCGCTTAGATTGGAGTGGTGGCTGTTTTTAGGTCTAGGAGCAATTTTCCTTATTACAGGAAAAAGCATAAGTAACAATATTGGAATTGAAAGCATTGAGGAGGAAGTACAACAGGCCGAAACCGAAGCCGAAGAAATAAGAAAACCTGAAAATGTTGTATCGTTGTTACAGGTTGATCCTATTGAACTGGAATTTGGATATGGAATTATTCCACTAGCAGATGTAAATCAAGGTGGAGATTTACTTGATCGTGTCGTAATGATTAGAAGACAGATAGCGCTGGAATTAGGTACTGTGGTTCCGATAATAAGACTACGTGATAATATTCAGTTGAATCCTAATCAGTATATTATAAAAATTAAAGGAATTCAGGTTACTGAGGGTGAAATCCTTTTTGATCACTATATGGCTATGAATCCTGGTTATGTGGAGGAGGAGATAACAGGTATTCCAACCTTTGAACCGTCCTTCCATTTACCTGCTATCTGGATAACAGAGAGCCAGAGAGAACGAGCTGAAAGCCTTGGATATACAGTAGTAGATCCACCGTCAATCATTGCAACTCATCTTACAGAGGTGATTAGGTCGCATATTGCAGAATTGCTTACAAGGCAGGATGTGCAGAATCTTGTTAATAATCTTAAGGA